>NZ_JBRIKK010000008.1:0-95531 GCF_052976705.1 Staphylococcus sp. MSU001 | reverse complement strand
ATTTTGTAAAATCAATCTTTTATATTGTACTATATCGCTTCGATAAAAGTCAATAACTAATTGATATTACTTAATTAATTTTAAAAGCTTTTCATTAACTTTGCAAGGGTTATTTTTACACCAACTTAACAAAGTTATTAATCGCTTTACATCCACTTTCTAGCGACTTTTATATAATATCAATTTTATGTTTTGAAGTCAACATTTAAATTGAATTATTTTTTATTCGTATGAGTTCTTTTATTCACTCACAAGAAGATATTCTAACACATTTCTTAAAATTTGCAATAGAAAAATCGTATGAAAATATTTTTCACACGATTTAAACACAATTTAGGTATTATCGATTTTATTGTTTTTGGGTGCTTGCTATAACTTTTCTTGCGATTGAATTATATAATTCTCCTAAACGATCATCCGATTGATATATCGAAGGCGAAAAGTCATTGGGATTCCATGTAGGTTGTTCTAATGGAAGTTCAGCAAATAATTGCGTCTCAAGTTCATCAGAAAGCTTTTTGCCTCCTCCTTTTCCAAAAACATACTCTTTTTTACCTGTTTCCTTACTTTCAAAATAGCTCATATTTTCTATAACTCCAAGAATAGTATGTTCTGTATGTTTAGCCATTGCACCTGCTCGAGCCGCTACAAACGCCGCGGTTGGATGCGGTGTCGTTACTATAATTTCCTTACTTGATGGTAACATTGAATGTACATCTAAAGCTACATCTCCTGTGCCAGGTGGTAAATCAAGAAGTAGATAATCAAGTTCTCCCCACTGTACTTCTGTAAAGAAATTTGTAAGCATCTTACCAAGCATTGGACCTCTCCAAATAACCGGTGCATTTTCTTCTACAAAAAATGCCATTGAAATAACTTTTACTCCATGTCTCTCTACAGGTATTATCTCCTTACCATCTATACCCGGTCTTTCATCTATTCCCATCATATCAGGCACACTAAAACCGTATATATCAGCGTCTACTAATCCTACTTTCTTACCTTCTCTTGCTAAAGCTACGGCTAAATTGACAGCCACTGTCGATTTACCAACCCCACCTTTACCTGAAGCTATAGAAATAAATTCAACTGGGTTATTTTGTGATAATAGTTCTTCAATGGTTTTGGGCTTTTCACTACCTTTTCCTATATATCTCTCGACTACTTCGCCAGGAAGTTCTTCAAAACGAATTCCCACAGTATTTGCACCATTTTCTTTTAAGGCTTTGACTATAGCCATTTGAAGATCTAATTGTGGTTGCCCCCCTAATTGCGCCATTGCCACCTTAACGCTCACATGGTTAATATTATCCTTAATAGACACATCAACAATACCTTCAGATTCCTTCAATGGCACATCTATAATCGGATCCTTTAATGCCCCTACAATTTCTTTAACTTGATTTACCGTTAACAAAGTAAATCCCCCTTATTGATTTTTAATTTATCTACATAGCAACTAATAGTTGCCTGTTTATATATCATTCATATTTTTTAGTATAAGACTTTTCCTAATATAAAAAAAGAAGTTAGCCCATTTTTAAAATAGACTAACCTCTAATTATTATACTTTCCTACTATTGTGAGTAGAATGATTAGGCTCCTTTATAAATAATGCTAGAACAAAAGCAATAATCACAAAAACAGTGACTAACGCGAACGATACATCAACTCCCGCAGCAACACTTTGCCGTTGAATCATTTCTTTACTAGCGTGATTACTTGATGATACAACCCATTGAGCACCTATACTCATAAAAGTGACCATTAGAGCAGTTCCTAGAGACCCCGCCATAACACGTCCAAAGTTCATAATTGCCGTTCCGTGGGAAATGTTTTCAGTTTTCAATGCATTTATCCCCGTCGTATTGATAGGCATCATTAATAAAGACACAGCAAACATACGAATCGCATAGATTACAATCAAGTACGTATAGGATGTATCTACTTTAAGAAAGCATAATAGAAATGTACAAGAAATCAATAAGATAAATCCAGTAAATATTAACGGTCTAGGCCCATATTTATCGTAAAACTTCCCAGTAAACACAGACATAATACCATTGATAATCGCGCCAGGCATAATTACTAATCCTGATAGCAACGCAGATAATCCTAAAGCATTTTGAACATACAATGGAATAAGTAATGCAGGTCCTACCATAGATAACATAATAATCATAGAAGTAATTGTTGAAAAACAAAATATTTTGTTATTAAATATTTTCAAATTTAATAATGGATTAGAAATTGTAATTTGTCGTTTAACAAAAATACCAATGATGATTAGACTTATTAAAAGCGAACAAAGGACAATTGGGTTAGAAAAACCTAGGTTACCAGCACTACTGAAAGCATAAAGCATTAATCCAAAACCTAATGTAGAGTATATAACGGATTTTTTATCCAGTTTTGTTTCTTTCGTTGTGTTATAACTTGAAATCGATACAAAACCAAATATAAATGTAACTAATGCTATACCGACAATAACAATAAATGGCACTCTCCAACTTGCATTGTCAATGATTAAACCAGTAAATGTAGGTCCAATTGCAGGTGCAAATTGTATAACTAATCCTGCAAGTCCCATTGCAAATCCACGGTGTTCTTTAGAGAACAATGTAAACAATGTAAATTGCATTAATGGCATGAGTATACCTGCACCGACAGCTTGTATTACCCGTGCAAACATGAGCACGCCAAAATTAGGTGCAATAGCAGCAACGATTGATCCTATCAGAAATGTTCCCATTGCACCTAAATATAGCGGTCTTGTTTTTACTTTATCCATTAAGTAAGCGGTAAGTGGAATCATGACACCATTCACTAACATGAAACCTGTAATCAGCCACTGCGATGTATTCTCATTAATATTTAACTCACGCATAATGTGTGGCAAGGCTGTATTAAGTAATGTTTGATTTAAAATGGCCACGAAAGCGCTAATTAACATTACAGATACGATTAAATTTCGCTTAGTCTTAGATAATTCATAACTGGCCATAAACATATACTCCTTTTTATTCAAATGATAATTTTATATTCAATCAAATTTTATTTACCGATACAAACTTAATGCTCAGAATAATATAGAAATTTCTTGTTATTTTGAATACCATTATTGTGTAATTATTCAAACTTTGTACTGCTTGGTAAAGCATGATATAACTGCAATTTTTAATAGCATTATCAAACATTGCTATTAAATAATTAAATTATTTTCTATCGTTAAGTTCAATTATTCCATATTAAATTCTCTTTTTTACAAACGCCTTACTTTTTATTATTCAAATTTTTACTTTCAGGATAAAAAACTTCTTTACATACAAATAAAAATCCTATAATAATCATAATTACCCAAAAATGTATATTAACATGTACAAAGTGTATGTGAACTATAAAATAAAACATAATTGTAGTAACAATGTAGGAGATGAGATGAAAGTTAATACCTTGAAAGTATGGATTTTTTGGAAGATTCTTTTTAAAATAATCCATTAAATGCTCAATTGAAAATAAAGTAAAATAGCCTAATACGATATAACTACCGTAGTATATTAAATTATCATAAAAGCCTTTATTGTAACTAAAATCGCCTAAGTGTAAATAAATAAGGATGCGACTCAAACCGTACAAACCAAAGCCTAAAAACGTTAAAAAAATGGCTCCGGAAATAATAAATATAGTGAGAACAATAAGTGTTACTAATAAATGATATGATTTATTTTTTAAAAATTTCATCACTTTTGTCCTCCCTTACACTTCGTATATACATATATATTATCATGTAAATAAAAGCATATAAAATTTTAAGTTATACAACATTTCTTCTTCTCATCTCAACTTATTTCTTTTTATTTTCACAAAAAAAGCAAGTAGATATGGTATACGCATTTCTACTTGCTCATAATTAAAAAATCATTCTGTAATGTTTCTAAGATTGAATAGGATTACTCTTAAATAATGTCATCCACATTACAATTAAACATACTGAAATTATTGATACTAATCCTAATACATTGTGTAAATTAGAACCAAATAAACCAACATTTAGTGCATACATATATCCCATAATCGTAGATCCGACAGACGAACCTAAATTTTTTGTCAATGCATAAAACGACATCATCTTTTTCATATTTTTTGGAGAAGTTTCCTCTTGGACAATAACACTATCTTTTGTATAAATATAGCCAAAACTTAAACCTGCAAATATAACCGCAAAAGCAATAAGCAATGGGAGTTTTAAGCCAAACATTATCATCAGACTACAAACTAATAAAACAAAGAATGAGCAAATATATAATGTTTTTCTAGTAAAATGCGCTTCTATTTTAGCTAAATTGAAATTAAGCGTAATCCAAGCAACAGACAACGGGAATATTACAAATCCACTTTGTAAAGGTGATAAACCAAGTTTTTCTTGTAAATATACTGGTATATATAAATTATATCCCATCAATGTTATCGCAATTAGTAAATCCGTTATAAAAACTAGAACTATTGATATGTTAAATTCTTTCGTTGGTAAAAATGGTTGTTCGAAACTATTTTCTACTTTAAATAGCATCCATAAAACAACTAAAGCTAAAATAATTGAGAATATATTAAAAATAATATGATGTTGGTTGAGTAAACCAAACATTAATAAAGCTATAAAGATATAAAAGATAATCAATCCTTTTATATCAAAACGACTCTGTTGTACTTGTGTCTCATCAGGAAAATGAAAAGTCATAAATACAAGTATTATTGCCAATATAGCAATAGGAATATTGATATAGAATAGCCAATGCCATGAAGCGAACTCTAAAATCGCACCACCTAATAATGGACCAATAATACTCGAAATCCCCCAGACACTTCCGACGATACCCATAATTTTATATCTTAACGGAATTTCAAAAGCCAACTTTGGAACTATTTGTGAGAGTGACATCATAACTCCTGCTCCAAAACCTTGTACTATTCGAGAGATAATTAAAAAAGTAAACGTCTGACTTAATCCCGACATTAAACTACCTAAGGCAAACAATGATACCCCTACAACAGCAATGTTAATAATTTTAAATCTAGACATGAGCTCACCAACGATAGGGTTAGCTATGACTAAAGCAATAAAATATACGGTAAATACTAATGAAACTAGATTACCGGCATTCAAACTATTTTTTATTGTTGGTAATGCTAATGAAATGATTGATGTTTCTATAGCTGCCATAAACATTATTAGTATGAGTGCCATTACAGTAATGATGGACTTAAGATTCATAAAAAAACTCCCTTTTTATTGGATTTAGCTATTGAAACGTAAAATTGACTTTTTAATATGATGGTACTCATACACCATTTGTTTTCAATAAAAAGGAGTGAGATCAGTACATCTCACCCCTTTAAAAAGTCCATAAAGTTAAAATTCCAACGCCACCATGTGTTTATTTAAAGTATAATGATATATCTAAAAATAATACTTATTTTTCTCTCTAAATTAAAAGGATAGAATGTTGCAATTCACATAAAATAAAAAATGCCTATCATATGTAAGAGAGAAGCAAGAACAATAAATATATGCCAAATCATATGAAAATAAGGTTTATTTTTTTGGGCATAAAACCAAGCTCCGATAGTATAAGATAACCCACCAAGAAATATAAAGAAAATAAACCACCATGATGTTCGCATAATAATAATAGGTAAGAATATGATACCTACCCACCCCATCACCAAATAAACAATGAGACTTAATCTATGATTGACTTTAGTTGCTATTGATTTATACAAAATTCCCCATAATGTTGTTCCCCATAATAATATTGTGACAAGCCAACCTAACCAACCACCGACAACACTTAACAAAACAGGTGTATACGTTCCTGAAATAGCCACATAAATCATACTATGGTCAATAATCCTTAATATATATTTATGAGACGTATTATTTTGCATCGAATGATAAATGGTTGATGATATGAACATCATAAAAATACTAATCACATAAATCGACACACTAATTGACTCTAATGTGCCACCATTGTTAAAACTATGCACTGCTGCATATGGAAGAATAAATAATGTAAGTAATGCAGCAGCACCATGTGATGCTGCATTACCAATCTCTTCTCCAAATGTTAAAGGAATGATGTCCTTAAAAGTTTCTACCACAGAATCGTTTTTTCGCTTAGATGATTGAGACATCTATTCCACCACCTTTAGTTAAATCAAATCCATTCGTTTTAAATCTTCTGTAGCTGTATGTACACTATCCTTACCTTCTTTATTTTTTAAAGGTGAAAATTCTTCTTCTCTTGGAACTTGTAGTGTTACAAAGCTTGTACCGTACCTAAATATGTCAAAATAAAATAATTCAAACTTTAATGTAGGACGTTCAACCACACCAAAATTTTCATCTAATTGTTTTAATTGTTTGATTGCCAAATGATATGGTAATTCTCTATCAACAACACTGGTAATGAAACCTAGTTTAAAAGCATGGATACCTATATTAGCATTGTTAAATTGATTTGCTATGTCTGTATCTAATTCGGAATACTCTAACACAGTGTCTTTACAATCAACATTTACAAGTCGACCTACACTTTCACTATCTTTAGGTTGAATTGTTTTTGATGTGATGTCTTTACTTTGTGTCACTGTAAAACCTGCAAATAACGGATCTAAAACTTTAACTAAGACATTATCAATGTTATTTAAGAAGATATATTTGACGTGATCCTGTTGCATTTTATCAAGGTATCCAGCTTTTTTAAGAGACTTGAATACACCCCCATTACCATTAGGTGTTTCCATAATATGTCCATCTCTATTTAAAACAAGTTTTCCTTCTTCACTTAAAGCAACAATGTTATCTTGCTTAAAGAAATGAATATGATTGGCATCATAATTAAAATATTTATGTTGTTTAAAATACTCTATTGTATCTTTATGATTAATGTCACTTGTCATAATATACCAATTAATTGTGTGGCCAGTTTCTTCTTTTAAACGAATCAATTGACGCGCCTGAAGCTCAAATAAACTCGTACCCTCTATTTCAAAAGAACCTTTAGGCCCTTTATATCCTAAACGCGTACCTTGTCCTCCAGCCATCAATAATACTGCAAATTCACCATTTCGTATTGCCTCATAACCTTTTTGTTCATATGTATGTCGTTGTTCTTCATTGAGTCGTGATTTCACTTCATATTTGACTTCAGATACAGAAGATACATCATCAATAGTTTTTCTATTAACATATAAGTCCTGATATAAATCTTGAATTTCTGCAAGATTTAACTGATTCACTTTTTCATCTAAAGCATTCTTTTCATTACTACTCATTAATTTTTCATATTCATACAAATGCTCTTGGTTATACTTTTCCAATTGATTTTTTTCTAACATGATAACGCTCCTTATGTATACGTAATTTTAATTGTTATTTTTCTCATAATAATCTTATTTGATTAACCAATAGTGCATCATAGTATTTAAATATGGTTGAAATAAAGTATATATCGCACCAACACTTAATGCAGTAGCTAGAGATACATCTACTAGTCCCCCAGTTTTAAAATGAATGGGTGATACGATATTAAATGGTAAAGGATAAAATAGTTTAACACCTCTTGGAGTTAATATATCAAGTATAACATGCGAAAACATACCAATAACAATTGCAACCATATAATACATCGGAGTTTGTATGAAGTACAGTAAAAAACTAATTCCTATAATAAATAAAAGTGAATGCGTAAATGTTCTATGACCAAATAAAATTCTGACAAAAAAACTAGTAAGCCTAAATCGTCTTCCTATTTTACTTTGTGTATGACATATATCTGGCAAAATACTTGAAATGACTGAAAGTACAATCACTGATATAGAAGTAAATATATCTGTATGAAAATATTGTGTGGTTATTGCACCGACTAAAAAGCCACATGATGCGTGTGTTTTACCTGTCATGTTTTGTTCTCCTTTATAAGGATATTTTAGCACATTTCGTTTTAAAAAGCGAACATACTTTCGCATTCACTTTCAATTAGTATGACATAATTAAAAAAAGTATCACATAAATACTTGAAAACGATTACACAATCATTTATGATAGGTTTATAAATTAATTAAAGGAAGTGTTTTTAATGGCAATGACAGTTAAGAAAAACGATAATGAAGTTCGTATTCAATGGAGAGTAGCAGATATCAAAATTCCAAATAATGAAATTAAAAATGTTACTCAAGATCAAGATATTCATGCCGTACCAGAAGAGAATGGTAAAGAAATATCTCGAATCGGTTCTACTTTCGGAAAAACAAATCGCGTATTAATTGATACTGATCAACACTTATATATTATTTACACTCAAAATGATCAAAAAGTATATAATGAGTTAACAAAATAAATTACAGATTTATATTTTTTAACATAACTTTATAATTAGACTGTCGACATAACTCAATATAATGTCGACAGTTTTTTAATGTGATATTTTCAAAATTGCTAAGCTGAATGATAAATATTATATTAAAGAAAATAGACTAGGAGGTAATATGAATGTTCGTTGTTACAAATAGAATCACTGTAAAAAAAGGATATGCAAAACAAATGGCGCCTAATTTTACTAAAGGAGGACCTATTGAATCTTTAAAGGGCTTTGAAGGTATTGAAGTTTGGCAAATTGATAAAGATGATTATAGCGAAGATATGTATGTAAATAGTTGGTGGGAAACTGAAGAAGATTTTAAAAATTGGGTGAATAGTGATGTATTTAAACAAGCACATAAAAATACTGGTAAATCCGAAAATTCACCAGTCATTAAAAGCGAAATTGTTAAATCAAATGTTTTATCTTCTTTAAACAGAAGATAAATTATGCAAAGGGAGTGGGCTAGAATACGTATATGATTCATTGTCTAATTTTGCATTTATTATTAAAATAAAACAAGTTTGATATATGAGAAATTTTATTTTAACCATTAGTAATATATTGCTGTTGTTTTGATTAGTTCCCCACTCCCACTAAATTAAAAATGAGTATATCTTTTACCCAATAAATAAATGCGCTAATAAAGCAATTATTGGAAGCGTAATGATAGTACGAATTAAAAAAATCATAAATAATTTACTTATATTAACTGGAATTTTAGAACCAAGAATCACGCCGCCCACTTCAGATAAATAAACAAGTTGAGAGATACTCAATGCTCCAATTACAAAACGTGTTACATCATTTTGAACCCCTTCAATAAGAATTGAAGGTAAGAACATATCGGCAAACCCAATTAGAATTGTTTGTGATGCTTCATGTGCTTCTGGAATTTGTAACAATTCTAGTACTGGAACAAATGGTTTTCCTATAATCTCAAAAACAGGTGTGTAGTTAGCGATAATAGTAGCTATTGTTCCTATACTCATAACTACTGGTAAAATTACAAACCACATATCTACAACTGTTTTAAAACCTGAAATTAAAAATTCTTTAAACCCTGGCGATTTAATTCCAACTTCAGTTGCTAAATCAAAACCATATTTTAATGCTGTTTTGCCTTCTGGTAGCTGTTCATTACGGGCCTCTTCACTTACTTCTTTAGCATATTCGTCAGGAATATTTTTAAGTGGCCAAATTCTTGGCATAATCATTGCTGCAATTAAGCATGAAATGACAACTGTTAAATAAAAATAGAAGAATTGATCTTGCATTCTAATTGTTTCGGCAATGACAATCGCGAACGTAATAGATACAACACTAAAGGTTGTGGATATTACAGTTGCTTCTCTTCTTGAGTAATATCCTTCACCATATTGTCTACTAGTAATTAAAACACCAACTGTACCATCACCTATAAATGAAGCTAGATTATCAACTGTCGATCTACCAGGTAAAGTAAACAAAGGTCGCATGATAGGTCTAAAAATGGGGCCAAGTAATTCTAATAGACCATACTCCATTAATAAAGGTAAAAAGATTGCAGCAAATAAAAATACTGCTACAAGAGTAGGTAATAAGCTCGAAAATACTAATCCACCTGTATCTTCAGATTTAATCATTTCAGGTCCAATATTTAAAAATGTTAACCAAGAAAAGAAGACAGCTAATACTCTCAAAACAAGCCATCCTATTTTAACGTTGAAAGCACTGTTCATCAAACCTTGAGGATTTAATTTATTTTTATAAATTGTAGAGCATAATATTGTTAAAATACCTGATACACTTATGATGGTTACAATTAAAATTGGCATGATACCACCAAGCCAATCTTTTAATAAACTAGCTAAAAAAGCTATTGGAAGAGTCGTTTGATGCTGTCCATCTTGAACAACTGGTATAGGAATTAAAAATAATATAATCCCTAACAACGACATAGTGATAAATTTAATTCTACCTCTAACTATGTCAACTTTTTTATATTCATTCATATATATTCAATCCATTTCTATCTTTTTATATCCATATGTAATTTAAAGTATATCACATTATATATATGCATTATTTTGAATAATTACGTAAAGAACACTATACGCTATTTATTAACTTTTAGCAAATCCATTTTAACTCTTTTTCCATTTAAGCAGTTCTATTCGTATATGATTTATATTTTTTATTTTTTTAATGAGCCATCAAAATGATATTGTAACATCAATAAGAGCCTGTACATTAATTTGTAATGTATCAGGCTCTATAACTAAAAATATAATATTGAAACTATCAAATTTACTACATCTTACGTAATAAAAATAAGAAGTAAGGTGCGCCTATAATTGCTATTACAACACCTACAGGAATATCAAGAGGAGGTTGTATACCTCTTGCTAAACCATCACCAAAAGTTAATAATATTGCTCCTACCAAACCTGACATGATTATAACATGTATATTTTTATGACCGACAAGTTGACGTGCAATATGAGGTGCTATAAGACCTAAAAAACTAATACCTCCTACTACTGCAATGGACGCGCCTGCTAACATTACTGCTAATACAAGTAAAGTCATTTTTAAGATTTTTACACGTGCTCCTAGTGCAATGGCTACATGATCACCTAAATTTAAAATATCAAGTTGATACCCTAATAACAATACTATAGGTACAGTGATAATAAACCATGGTAATAAACTATAAAAACTGGCTATATTATGACCATATAAACTACCAGTTAACCATAATAGCGCATTATTTGCATCAAGAGGATTACGTATAAGCAGGAATTGGACAATGGCCGTACAAATTGCACCTATAGCTAAACCTATCAATGCTAATTTTGATCCCTTTACATCAAATTTAGAAATAAGAACTGAAAGAATAATACTTATTGTCAAAGCACCGATAAATGAACCTAAAGGAAGAACAAATAGAGGTGCCGATGGAAATATCATTATGATTATTACTGCTGCTAAACTTGCCCCTTTTGTTATTCCAATAACATCGGGTGAGGCAAGTGGATTTCTTATAACCCCTTGTATCACCGAGCCAGAAATAGCTAAACTACTGCCTATAAGTATTCCTAAAAGTGTTCTAGGAATTCGATATTCATTTAAAATAAAGTCATTGTGTAAGAAGAAGCCTGTAACTGCATGAATAGGATTAATCATTACTGATCCTATACAAAGACTAAAGATTGTACTAAAAATTAATAACAGTAAGACAATGGTATAGCGCATCTTCAGGTTTTGTTTAATCATATGCGATTCACCCCTCTAACAGTTATGAATAAGAAGTAAAAAGCACCAACAAATGATGTAACAATACCTACTGGCGATTCGAATGGATAAGTAATTAAGCGACACAATACATCAGAAATAAGTAATAAAGTAGCGCCGAATATAAATGTTAAAGGTATCATCAATATATAGTTTTTATTTATATATCTTTTCACTATGTGTGGAACTATCAAACCAACAAATCCTATAGGACCAGCAATAGAAACAGAAACACCAGCAAGAACAACGACCAATATTCCAACAATCATTCTGACGATTTCTGTTCTTTGTCCTAATCCTCTGGCAATATCATCACCTAACTCTAATATAGTTAATTGTCTTCCCATAAATATGGTCACAAAAATAGCAAGGAGTAAAAATGGTAAGATAAATATAATCTGTTGCCATTTTATACCGGCTAATGAACCAACTAACCAGAACATCACTGTATCATTAGAATCTTCATTTAGAATAATTATACCTTGAGTCATACTACTAAAGAACAGATGAATAGCCATACCTGCAAGTGCTAGTTTAATCGGTGTAAGCGACTTAGTAGAGCCAGACAATGTATAGACAGTAAAACCTCCTAAGAAGGCACCAATTATCGCTAAAATTGTAGAGTAAGAGCCTAGAGACGGTATAAGTACAGTTATAAGAACAATAACGAAGGAAGCGCCTGCATTCACACCAAAAATCTGTGGTGAAGCCAAAGGGTTTTTGGTAATTGCCTGCATCAATAAACCTGCAATTGCTAAAGCGCCACCAATAATTAAACCAGCCAGCATTCTTGGCATACGTACATTGTGTATTAAGAAAGTTGCTTTTGTATTCGTGTGTCCAGTGACATAACTTAAAATATCATTCAATTGTATTTTTGAAGAACCAATCGCTAAATTCAAATATACTGAAATAAAAAGAAGGCACACACCCACAATAAAAGTGAGTGTAGTGCGCTTTTTCTTTTTTTGTTCAATAGCGGATTGACTATCTTTATTTACTATAGTCATTGTTTTCCACCTTACTTATTATCTTTTTTACTATCTTTCTTTGATAATTCAACAAGTTCTTTTGCCATTTCTTCTGAAGAAATTAAACCACGTGATCTTGCCCATAAGTCACGGTCTAAAATATCAACACGTTGATTTTTCACAGCATTTAATTTCTTCCATACAGGATCTTTTTCTAGTTCTTTTAGTGAAGGTTCGTTAGAACTTGCCTTGTTTGTCATTATGAACATACGCTCAGGATTCACTTGAGATAAAGTTTCAGTGTTCATTTGTAAGTAAGGTCCTTTAAGATACTTACTTAAACCTTTAGTAACATCATCACTTAATGCTTCTTTAAAACCTAGTTGACTTAGGAATTGACCAACATAAGAGTTGCTTGGGTGAGCAAGCAAACCTGATTTAGCAGCTACTGCAGGCAATACCTTTAGATTTTTATCCATAGTTATTTCTTTTTTATATTCTTCAATTTTCTTATCGTGTTCTTCTAAGCGTTTTTTACCTTCTTCTTCTTTACCTAAAGCCTTTGAAATTGTTTTAAAAGCATCAATATTTTCATTATAATCTCCATCGAAACTTTTCAGTTCAATCGTAGGAGCAATTTTATTTAAGTCTTTATAAATACCTTTGTGTCTATTATTATCAGCAATAATTAAATCTGGTTTGAGTTTACTGATTTCTTCTAAGTTAGGTTGTTTACGTGTTCCTACAGAAGTGTATTTTCCAATTTTGTCTCTTAATGGTTTAATAATACGATTTTTTTTGTTATCGTCCGCTATCCCAACAGGTTTAACATCTAAAGCAACTAACGCATCAACAAATGAATACTCAAGAACAACAACACGTTTAGGGTGTTTAGGTACTTTCGTAGTACCTTCTTCGTGCTTGATTTCAACTCCATCTTTTGATGACTCTTTACTTGAGTTACTTGAATTATTATTTCCACATGCTGCAGTTGCAATTAAAACAAACAATAAGCCAATTACACTTAAAATTTTTAAACCTCTCACTGTTTCCACTCCTTAATATGTATATGCTTACATTATTAGTTTATTGATAACGATTCTCAATGTCAATAACTTATTTTATTATTTTCATAATTAATCCAACGCTGAACAAATGATGTTTATATAAAAATGCTAATTTTAATAAGTAATGCCTATCAAAATTTAATTTGGAACGGTGCGTTGATTTAAAGGTAAATAAACACTTTTAGCAGTGGGAATATATGGGCATATCAAAGTTTTGAACAAGGGATTCTATTTTTGAATCACTACTATATAACTTAGTTAAATTTTTCATATACATGCTCTGAGACAGCGCTTCATAATTCAAGCTAAATTGAAGTTTATCTCCGATCTGATAATGGTCTTGGTTATTTAAATCAATCATTAAATGGTCACTTGATGCACCTAATATTCTTATATCATCCCCAAGAGGTTTTATCCCCTCGATAAAAGTATCTAAATAACCGATATCAACTATGGCTTGTAAATAAGATTGATTATTTTTTTGATATAGGCGTGGTTTTATTTCTATAATTTCTGCTTCTAATACTATCGCATTTTGATATAAGCTATTAATTGAATGATTTGTCGTCGTATCTATACCCCTTAATAATGCTTCCCCTATACGAAGATCATTGATTTTATCTAAATGATTGTACAGTGTTTGAGGTAACATACTCGAATTTCCACCTGAAATAATTCTAAACTTAAAATGAGTTTCACTTTCTACATCATGTATAAATTTGTTTATCATACGAACATCTTTTTCATTGGGTGCTTCTGATTTAAAGCACATAAAATTAAATGCCAAGCCAACAAGTTGTATGTGAGATAATTTAAGTATTTCTTGTACATAGCGTACCACATCATAGGTCAAGACCCCTTCTCTACCATCTTTCCAGTCAACCATTAGCATGATTTGATGTTTAATATCAAGAGATTTTGCTAACGTATTAAGTTTTTTGATTGTGGTTAATTCAGTTTGGATACTCATTTCTACTCTTGAAATCATCTTTTCCAAATCTGCTTCAACAGTAGGTCGTAACAATGTAAATGTAATGCCTAAATCTTTGAGTTGTTCAATATTATCTAGTCTTGATTCAGCAAAATGTGTAATTCCTAAAGACTTAATACTTGATACAATATGTTTATCCCCTGCGACACATTTAATTACTGGTGTGAAATGAATTTGTTTACATTCTAATAACGATTGAAGTACTTTGGCATTATATTTAATTTTAGATAAATTGACACGAACATTTGCCATGTACTACACCTCTTTTTTTATTGGATTATCTAACTTGGTATTTAAATATTTTTTCACTTTATTTTCCATTCTCATACTTAATAAAGCTTTGACTGTGATAGTTGATCCAAACAATAATTTTTTCAATTTTTCAGCATGTGGCTTGTCATTATCGATTGCCATTTCGATTTCTTCACGCACAATCTCAAATAATTCTTCTTCTATTACTTCATCATACTGATTAAAATGATGAATCAATTCTGCTAGCTGATTTTGAATCACTGCATGTTGAAATTTAGCAATAACCTCCTCAATATTATCTGCAATAAGACTTTCATTTGTAACATCTATTTGAGGAACTTTCTGTTTAAGTGTATTTAAATCTATACGAGAACCACCTAAATCACGTACAATGAATTTCATTTTATAATTAGGTCCAAGATTAACAATCGTATTTTGCATATGCGCTTCAAGTGCTATGCCATAATTTTGAATATACGCAATAAGTGGTGTAACTAAGGTTTGTGTATAAATTGCTATAAAATGCTTAATATGATCAAGTGTGATTTCGTTTTCTATCCATTTTAAATAACTATCTACAACTGCATGATTATCAATTGGATTAGGATTAACTAAACTAGCTGTTACAACTGTGCACCCATAATCATATATCGTTGGTTTTTGACGTATAATAAGCGCTAATTGTTTTGATAAATCAGATGCCGTGTGAGCATAAGCTCCAAAAGGTTCCATCGCGACTTGAAGTTCTGGAAATTCCTGAAGCAATCCTTGTAATGCATGACTTAACTTAGGACCATCTACAGTTGTAACTGATGAAACTGTTCTAATAGCACTTGTAGCTTGAACATTTACTGGCAATTTTACATGATATGGTTTATGAATTAAGTCCATTGTTCTAAATGATAAAGTAGCTTTGGCCTCAACAGTAAATGGCGTAGGTAGTAAGATTTTCTTGGCTATCCATTCTTCAAATTGTTCGCCGATAATATAATCATATTGCCAAGGATGTATCAACATTAATCTGTAATTGTTAAGACTTAATCGAAGTGGCTCGAGGTAGCATTTTAAACGATCTCGATATTCAGGAATAACTTGATTCAGAATAAAATTCTGATCATCATTTATTGCTGTTGTTACTACATGATTTTTTTCAATAAGCATAATATTTAATGGAATAACTTTTTCAAATTCCGGTGCATATAGCTTTAGTTCATTAGTACTAAGAGGCAATTTAGTTTTTGTTAAAGGATGTGTGGGATGCCCTTCTATCACAAGGCTTTCCGAGTAACTTAAATCATCTGTCATACCACTATCTTGTAAATGTTGTAGCCAAGCTATAAAATTTATAGAATCGGGCAATTTACTAAATTTCATACTCTGATGAATGAGTGTTTGGTTATTATAAAAATGTTTATACGTTTCATACAAACTATCCCTACTATGAATTAATTCATCGTATAATCGTTTTGAAATGTTGATATGAAATATTTCCGTTAGTATTTGAAGAAGTTCTTCTAAACTTTCAACTGATTGAGACAATTTTTTATTTTTCAATACTATGTCACCAGAAAAAACATATCTTTTTAAGGCACTTTTTCGAGCTACTTTTAACGATAAAAGGTGCTCATTGAGAAAAATTTCAACTTTATGAGTACCTTCTTTAATACACATACCTTCAGAAACAATATGTTCCTTAATCATTGCGTTAATCGTTCGATATTGGATGTTTTTGTCAGCTAAAAGCCATTCCTTATGATTCATTATTGCTCTCCTCCATATTCGAAATACGTTGTATGATATAAAAAATGATTGAAATACTAATAGTGCTAATTCCCATAATAGTAAATGTAGTTAAAATACCGAACATATCCGCGAAAAAGCTCATTATTAAACTACCTAACGGAATCATACCTCGATCCATCATTACAATACTTAATACTTTCCCTCTATCACAGTCCTTTACACTATGTTGAAAATAAACTCTATTAGTTGTTCTAGCCCATTGACTAAACAAACCTATTAACGTAATACATATAAACATGACTACTAAATGATGTATGATAATACCTAGTAAAGCCATACCAAACAATATTGAACTGAGATAATACATTTTTACTGTACTTAAGTGTTTTAAAATTGATGGTAAGACTATCGTTGCAACTATTCCTCCAATCGCACAAAAAGTCATAGCTATACCAAACACTTGCGATTGACCTGGAAAAATATGGTTTGTCAATACTGGTAAAACTGTAGTATAAGAAAAGCCTGTTGCCATAATAATAATAGAGGTAATGAATATCTGACTACCTTCTAAATTACTCTTAAAATAATTTAGTACAACTTTAAGTGGTAGTGCTTTTTCTTCTTTTTGACTTACTATGACTTCAAAATGAACAGGTATACATAAAACTGCCGCGATAAAATAGCACACTGCTTGAGCTAAAAATGTAGTGGGTGTATGATATACAGCTATTAAGCCACCCGCTATTGCGGGTCCTATTGATCGACATATATTAATAATGAACGAATGAAAAGAAACTGCTTGAGTTGTAGAAATTTTACTAGATAAATCAGGTAAAACTGCTTGTCTCACCGGAGTTTCTACAGCACTTAGTATCCCCCTAAATGTTGCATATAAAAGTATGATGAAAATCGGTATAGTGTTAAGACTATATGTAAGTAAACACAATAATGCTGTAATGATGAATGATGAACTAATAGTGATACGTAACAGGAGACCTTTGTCATATTTATCAGCTATGGATCCTGCCCAAACACTTAATAGTAAAATAGGTATAAGACGACAGAAATTAACTAAGCCTAAATATACAGCATTATGATATGTTGTGAGTACGAACCAATTTAACCCCACTTGACCAATCCAATTTCCTAAAAATAACAGAAAAGAACTGGAAAAGAAATATTTTGCCATCAAATTCCACCTGTCTTTTTCGTTGATAATAATTATCATTATCATTAATATGGATTATACAAATGTTATTTATTTTTGTAAAATATTTTTAAGAGGTGAATTATGAATTTCAATCAATTTATAAATAAACAAAATATAATAATGACTGAAGATGAGCATAATGTACATGACTTTCTTAAACATCATGATTCTAAGTGGTCTTCTAATTATATTGATCATTTATTAGATGGACGTGATAAAATAAGTCAACGTTTAATTACATCTTTACATAGGGAGAATTTAGTAAAAAGTCGCGATCATAGTCGTGTACTTAATCGACGTCATTTTGCTGGTTACGGAGTTAATGTTATTGCCATTTTAGAAATCTATTTTCCAACATCAAATATTTATTTGTATGCTCCAATAACTGGAATGCATGCATTCGATCGCCTTGATGTCGAAGGACCATTTTATTTTAAAAATCTAAGTAAAGAAGATGATTTTGAACGTGTACTACATCCTAATCAAATACTAGATTGGATATTAATTGAAGATGAAAACTTAAATAACGAGGCTAGCGTACAATTTAGAAATGATTTAAATAATAGTGCAGCTAATATGACTTTTGCATTAAGTTTCCAACACCATACGATGCGTAATGAAAGAGCGCCATTATATCACCTTATTAAAAATGCAAATGATAGTTACTTGCGTTCTGAACAATCTGTCATCGAAGGCCATCCTCTTCATCCTGGTGCTAAGTTAAGAAAAGGAATGAATGCTAAGGAAAACTTTATGTATTCATCAGAATTTGGTAATGTTATTCATCTAAAAGCCGTGTTTATTCATAAAAGTATAAGTCGTATTCAATCATTGAATGTAGATTACAATAATGCCGTAAAGCAAATGTTTCCTGACTTAATTAAAACCTTAGAAAAAGAATTTGGCGAAGATTTTAATTTACAAAATTATCATTTGATGATGGTTCATCCTTGGCAAGTAAAACATATTTTACAAAGTGATTATCAGGATGAACTAAACGAAAAGTTAATATTGATAAGTAATCATTCAGTACCATACTATGCTGGTCTATCATTTAGAACGTTAGTACCTAAACAACCTGATTTATCCCCGCATATCAAATTATCGACGAATGTGCATATAACTGGTGAGATTCGAACATTGTCTGAACAAACGACCTATAATGGACCATTAGTGACGCAAATTTTAAGGGAGATTATGTCAAAAGATGAAGATTTTTCACGTTATCAATCTACTTATATCGATGAAAATGCAGGGATTCATTTTTATAATCGAAACGACAATGAGACAATTCAAACAGATCGAAGTGAACAATTAGGGACTTTGTTTAGAAATAATTTATATCAGTTTATATCTAATGAAACAGTGCCAGTAATTCCATCAAGTTTGGTTGCGACATATCCTTATAATACCGAAGCACCAATTTGTACTTTAATCAAAACTTATCAAAATACACATCAATATAAAAATTTTGAAGAAGCAGCGAAACAATGGATTAAAGATTATAGCAAAGCTCTTCTTGGCTTAGTTATCCCTCTTTATTCAAAATACGGAATTTCGCTAGAGGCACATTTACAAAATTCAGTGGCTACCTTTAATAAAGATGGCTCACTTAACATGATTTATATAAGGGACTTTGAAGGATTACGTATTGATAAAGAACAATTGAATAATGCTGGATTTACTACTCAACATTTCCATGAAAAATCTAGAATCCTTACAACTTCTAAAACATCAGTATTTAATAAAATGTTCTATTCAACAGTTCAAAATCATTTAGGTGAACTCGTTATTACAATAGCTAAATATTCTGATAGTAAAGTCCTTGAACAAGAAATATGGCAAATTATTGCACAAACAGTAGAAGACATTTTTAATCACATGACTCACATTTCAAAACAACATCTCAACAACATCAAGCGCACTATTTTCGCATCCGAAATCGATTACAAGTGTGTCACAACAATGCGTTTAGAGAATCAAGCACATGAATATACGTATATTAAAGTGAATAATCCACTTCATAGAAAGAATGATTTATAAAATCAAAAAGCACTTGAGCATCATGCTCAAGTGCTTTTTTGGTATACATCAAGAGATTGATTATTTTAAACCTTCTCTTTCATTGTTTTCTTTGTTATCTTTTTCGTTTTTTTGTTGCCATTCTTTTTTTGTCATTACGTCGTCAACTTGCATGTTAACTTCAACAACTTCTAAACCAGTAATATATTTTACTTGTTCTTTAACTAAGTCTGTCACTTTACGGAAAATTTTAGGTGCAGATTCACCATATTCTAAAATAACTTTTAAATCTACAGCAGCTTGTTTTTCTCCGACTTCTACAGATACGCCTGTAGTTACATTGTTACCGCTTGAGAAAGCGTTAGTAAAGCTGTCTGTGAAG
The DNA here is from genome assembly GCF_052976705.1 of Staphylococcus sp. MSU001. Lineage (NCBI taxonomy): Bacteria > Bacillati > Bacillota > Bacilli > Caryophanales > Staphylococcaceae > Staphylococcus > Staphylococcus sp. MSU001. The sequence continues at coordinate 75,194 of NZ_JBRIKK010000008.1, read as the reverse complement.
CCACCTTTCATGTCTAAAATTCCTTTAACTTCACGTGCTGCAATACCAGCAATTTTTTCAACTACTTCATCTGAGAAAGTTAATTTGTTTTCAAATTGAGGTTGATTATTTTGAGCTTGTTGTTGCTCTTTTCTTTCTTGTTCATTAACACCTGTTTGATTATCATATGCTTGTTTAGCTTTATTGTTATCTACTGCCATAATACATTCTCCTTTATTTTTAAATTAGTTTTATCCATAAATTAATTGATTAGAAACTTCTTAATATCTGAGTCTAACTCCATCTATTTAGGAAGTTTAAGAAATCTTGAGTACGGTCTTTAATATACCCGATACCGATTCCTATTAAACATAAGACTATAATTAAAATTGTCTTCCAGAATCCAAGAGTTAGGAATAATATAGCTATAATTAAAAATGCTAAAAATCCAATAATACGCCATTTAAACGATTTTAAAATATTTATAAATTGTTGAGTAGCGTCTTGTCCGTTTTGATTGTTATTATCAGCCATGGTATCCCTCCCTTACAATACGCGTGGACCAGATGTTTTCTGATCACGTACGTTAACTTCTAATTTTCTTACAGGAATTTCAGTAAAGTGTTCAACATTACTTTTGATATCAGCACGGATACTCTCTGTTAAACTCTTAACTTGAACATGGTTTGGTACGAAGAAATCTGTTTTGATGTCAATGAATGATTTATTCTTTTTGTTATAGAGCTTACTTACAACGTTTGGTTGTCTAACTTGATCATATTTAGCGATTGTATCGTAAATTGTTTTTTCAACAGCTTTACGTGATACGTAAATATGTCCATCATCAAAGTCTTTATAAAGTCCAGGTTTGCGATGCGTAGGTTTAAAAATACTAAGTACTAATATAAGTCCTATTAATATAAGTAATCCTGCAAGCCCAATCAATAGTGGTTGGAACCAATTAAATTGTAAGAAGTAGTCTTGATAACTTTGAATGCGACTATCATCTATATACATAAATAATAGGAAGCCAACTATAGCCACAATGAGTAAGCCGAGAATAAAATTCTTAAGTCTTTTCACCTCGCACGTCACCTCCTTAGCAAAAGTTAATTTTAGATTATACATCAATTAGGTACCCTATAAATATTTTTTAAAACATTAATAATTCAAATTGATATCTAATTTAAAATATATTTAAAGAAGTACATCTTACAATCGTTATTCCCTATTTTTTTAAAAGAAAACCAGGATTAAGCAAATTAATTTTATTTTCATTATAGAGCTTTTAAATTTTAATATATAGTTTTTCATGTCTGTGTTATATATGTCTGATAACGTATAGATTGTTCTTTTATTGGAGATTTGTATTAGAATCGAATAATTGCAATAACCATTAATGAAAATGTTAATAAAATCACTATAAGCTATATTGTAATGACTTTATGTTACTGCGTGTAGGAACAAAATATTACACCAACTTATATAAAATAATATTAATCACTAGGCAGGAACTAAGCATATTTAAACACGATTGGTACAAACAGTAGACTTAAGTATGAATATCATTATTCAAATAAAGTAAAAGTGCTTAAATTAAAATTCATGGCTATAGTCTACTAATACACTACATCAAAAGATTAAATATACATGTTCTATCACACTCTGTTTGAAATGATTAATAATTTCAAATGACAAATATAAAAGCCTGGAACATCAAATGTTCCAGGCTTTTATGGTGTATTAATGATTAATCACTGCGTTAAAATAAACGCTTATCTCGTATCGATTATGATTCATATTAAAACTTTAAACTGAATTAGGATAATAAATGTTGTCGCCTTTTCATGCATATACTGACATTTATATAACGTTTTTTACTTAAGATTGATAACAAGCTTACCAATCATAGAATGAGACTCTAAAATTTGATGCGCTTCATAAAGGCTATCTACATTTAATCCGTTGATAACTTTCGTGGTAGTTGGTTGATAATATCCCTGTTCAACCTTTTCTGCTATATCCTTAAGATATTCATGGTGTTTGATTACATCATCTGTATGGTGTAATGGTCTTGAAAACATAAATTCATGCGTAAATGTTACACTTTTAGATTTCAATAAATTTAAATCTTGTTGCGAATTAAATGCGACAATTGTCGCAATATGTCCTCTAGGTTTAACTAAGTTAACCATCATTTCATAATACTTATCTGTATCAAATGTACAAAAGATATAGTCAACACCCTCAATATGATTATCTTTAAATTGTTGACGTAAATCTTTCCTATGATTCAGTACAATATCAGCACCCATATTAATAGACCACTTTATAGTATCCTCTCTCGAAGCAGTTGTAATAACCTTCAACCCATAAAATTTCGCTATCTGTGTTGCAATACTACCTACACCACCTGCTCCATTAATTATTAACAAAGATTTACCTTTATTTTCAGAAGGATTTTTTGAAATCCCAAAAACATCGAAAAGCGTTTCATAAGCTGTTAGCCCAGTTAAAGGTAGGCTAGCTGCTTGTTCACTTTTCAAATTTTTAGGTGCTTTAGCTACTAAATACTCCTCTATTAATTGGTATTCTTCATTCGAACCATTTTGGTTAGGGGAACCTGAATAAAAAACGACGTCCCCTTCTTGAAACATTGACACTTGATCTCCAATCTTTTCAATCACACCAACAGCATCAAAGCCAAGTACACGTGGCGCTTTGTCAACTGGCATCGTACGCTGTTTTGTATCAACAGGATTCACACTAATACTTTGAACCTTGACTAATAATTCATGGCCGGATGGATGAGGTATATCAAAGTTAAATTCCTCAAAACAATTTCCTTCATCTAATTGGAATGGAGATTTAAATCCTATCGCTTTCATAGTGCCACCTCTTTAAAATTATTTAATTTTATTATATCACTTCAATTTACTACTTATAGTGTAAACGTTTTATCGTCAAATAAATTAATGCTTTGTTTTTATTCACTTGCCACTTTAATAACTTGTTTACCAAAATTATCACCAGTTAGCAAATTTCTAAAGGCTTGCGGTACTTTATCAAAACCATCTTCTACTGAAACTTGTGTTTTAATTTTATTCTCTTGAACCCATTCAGCTAATTGCTTGCTCGCTTCTTTAAAATTATCAGCGAATTCCGCTACTAAGAAACCTCTCATCATTGCTTGATTTTTAATCAATGTTTGCTGAATGCGTGGCCCAATGTCTTTTTCTGGATGATTATAGGATGAAATCGCACCACAAACAGGAATTCTTGCATGTGTATTGAGATGTTTGAAGACTTCATCGCCAATATATCCACCTACATTTTCAAAGTAGACATCTATACCGTTAGGCACCGCTTCTTTTAAGGATTCAGGGAAGTTATCTTTTTTGTAATCGATACCAGCATCAAAATGAAGTTCTTTTTTTAGATAGTTCACTTTTTCATCTCCACCTGCTATACCAACGACTCTGCAACCTTTAAGTTTCGCAATTTGGCCCACAACTGAGCCAACTGCACCTGAAGCTGCTGAAATAACTACTGTTTCACCTTCTTTAGGTTGTCCGATATCAAGTAGTCCATGATAAGCTGTCTGACCTGGCATCCCCAACACACTAAGATAAAGATGTAATGGTACGTCAGAAGAAGGTACTTTGTTAACATACTCACTATTTACTGTATTGATTTTTTTCCAAGGAAGCATGCCCACTACTATATCACCTTCATCAAAATTACTATCCTTGGATTTTAAAACTTTAGATACTGTATGTCCATTAAAAGGTTCCCCTTGTTTGAAAGGATCTACATAAGAATCAGCATTTGTCATACGTCCCCTCATATATGGATCAACCGATATATATAATGTTTTCAATTGCAATTCGTTTTCTGAAGGTTCAATAACATCTATATCTTCATATTTAAATGTATCGTCTTGTGGCATTCCGTCTGGTACTTTATTAAATATTATTTGTTCATTATTCATATCATCATCATCCTTATAATAATTGTTTATGCTTTTATGTTTCCCTAAACAATTCGATCGCAATCATTACATATCATTTGTATAATATATAATAGTATTTATAGTATCGTGAATATAAATGAATAGGAGATGTGTGTTCATGAGATTAAGTTTACTTGATTATGTCCCGTTGTTCGAAGGGCGTAGCCCAAATGACGCCCTAAAGCATAGTATTGAATTAGCCCAACACGCTGAGAAACTTGGGTACTTACGATACTGGGTTGCAGAACATCATCAAGTTTATTCTGTTGTTTCGAGCGCACCCGAAATAATAATGATGTCAATTTTAGAACACACACAACACATCAGAGTTGGTAGTGGAGGTGTGATGTTACCACATTATAGTCCTTATAAAGTAGCTGAACAATTTAAAATTATGGAAGCAAGACACCCCCAACGTATCGATATGGCTATCGGGCGTTCGCCAAGCTTTAAAAATGTTAATGAAGCATTAAATGAAAACAAAAATAAAAAATTACCATTCAATACTCAGATTACTGATTTGCTTAAATACTTCAATAACGATACATCTCATGACCATCGTTTCAAATCATTATTAGCCACACCTATGGTTACTTCATTTCCTCAGCTATATATTTTAGGTATGAGTAATAGAAGCGCAAAATTAGCCGCTCAGCGGGGACTACCTTTTGTTATTGCACGAATGGGACAATCTGAGACTGACCTTCATGAAGCTATAAGCACTTATCGAAAATATTTCAAAGCTTATCATGGTGAAATTAATAATGCAAAACCATATGTTATTTTAGCAACTTTTGTAGTAACAGCTCCTAATTTGTCTAGAGTTAAACAATTGCTACATGCGCTTCAACTTTGGTTGATGCGTATTAACTATTTAAATCAACCTAAGAGCTATCCATCGATTGAAACAGCGCAGAGCAAGCATTATAGTCAACGAGAATTAGAAAAGCTTGAAAAGATGAAATCAAAAATCATATACGGAATGCCAAATGATGTTGCGGAACAACTTACCTTACTTCATCAACAATTTAAAGTGGATGAAATCCTCATCTTACCTCATGTATTTGGTGAAGACGCTAGAATGGAATTAATTGAGTTAATTGCGAATGAATTGATTCCATCTTATTCACGCGATGAATTTTAGACTATTACTAAAAGACGCACGATTGATTCACTTGAAAGTCAAGTTATCATTCAATCGTGCGTTTTGTTTACTACTTTTAAGTTCCCCATAAGAATTGTATGATTTTATTTGCAACATCTTTATTCTCATGTAATTGACTATGTTGTGCCTTTGCACCTTTAAATTTCATTTCTTGATAAGACTTAGCGCTACCTCTTAGTAAATATTGAAGCGATTGAGAAGAGCTATTTGACACACGTCCATCTGAATGTGAGCCATCTTGTAAATCTCCGTAGATATTTAAAACTTCTATTTCCTTACCACTATAAATCTTATGCAATGATAACAATTGTCGATATGCGGGATTCATTCTACTTGGTTTTCCCTGTTTATCTATGATAATTTCATTCACTTCCTCATTCATATTCAAAACCCCGTTATAAACTCCCGCTATATTAACTTCTTTTTTAAGTTGTGGCAAATGCAGATCGTCTCCATAATTTTTCATGTAAAAAGCAAATGACATGTTCCCCATTGAATGTCCTACAAAATTAAATTGTTGAATTCCAAATTGACTTTTTAGTTGTGATAGAATTTCTTTAATCCAGAAAGCATTTTCTTTAAAATTTCCATTTTTATTATCTTTAAATTCTACTTTGACAATAGGGTTAGCTGCATCTTTACTTAATTTTTTATCAAAATATACTTTTCCTTCACGACTTACTCTAGCGGTTATCACTTCATTGGTTACATTTTTATTTAATGCTTGTTTGACCATAAACGTTTCTGAACGTTCGCTACCACCATAACCATGTAAAAAAAGTGTTGCCGTTGTTTTTAATTTATTATTAGAATATTGAGTCGAAATGTATGATTGCGATTGAGTTTTGTTATAAATAATAAATAAAACTAATACTGTCGTAGATAAGATTGTAAATAATAGAATTATGAATTTTGACTTCATCATTAGCCCTCTTCATGTTTATTTATTAATTATACTATTACTAGTAAAAATTTATTTGATTTATGGGATTACTTTAAAATAATCTTAGTTCAATAAGATATATCACAATGAGACATAACTCTATTTTAAACTACTTTACTTGAAAAAGAATATACGTAAAAAAACGATTATTTCCAAATCATTTTCATTGGAAATAATCGTTTTTGTTTTAAATACTTTAATAAGTGCTCTTAGTCAACTGTCTTTTTTCTAGTTAATATTTAGCTTTTATTTAATTTCTTTACTCTCTGCAAGTTCTTTGTACCAATATGCACTTTTTTTAGGGAATCTTTCTTGTGTTTCAAAATCAACATAGAATAAACCGTATCTTTTTTCATAACCATTTGACCATGAAAATACATCCATTAGAGACCATAAGAAGTATCCTTTAACATTGGCACCGTCTGCAATCGCATCTGCTATCACATTTAGATGCTGTTTAATATAGTCAATTCGTGCATCGTCATGTACTGTTTTTTCTTTTTCATCGAATACATCTTTATATCCTAATCCATTTTCAGTAATATAAATCTTATGATAATTTGGATAATCTTTTACTACACGCATAATTTGGTCATATAAACCTTGTGGATAAATCATCCAATCCCAATCGGTTCTAGGAACATCAACATCAAATTCACGTTGTCCTACACCTTTAAGTTGATACTTAGATCCACCTTTATCACCAGTAGCATTATGCGTTATTTCAGATTCACCTTCATAACCACGCATCCAGTCACTCATATAATAATTAATACCTAAGAAATCGTTTAAATCCTTAGCTTCATCTAAAATTTTGTAGTCTTCATCAGAAATCTCTAATTGACCACCATTCACAGATAGGATGTGTTGTACTCCTTCCATCGTTTCACGTGAGTACTTACCAAGGTATGTTGCATCTAAAATAAATTTATTATGAATAATATCTTCAAGTTCGGCTGCTCTCACATCTTCAGGATTAGATGGATCATATGGATATTTTGTAGGTAATGCATGGACAACACCTATTTCTCCCTTATAATTTTTATCTTTAAAAAGTTTAACAGCACGTGCGTGTGCAACCATCATATTATGATGAGATTGGAATACTTTTTCAAAGTCATATTTGATACCTGGAGGGAATTTACCAACTAAATATTGACCATCACCAATTGGCCCAATTTCATTGAATGTTGTCCAATACTTAACTTCTGGAAATTCTTTGAAACAAAATTCAGCATAATCTACAAAATAATCTATAGTTTTACGATTTAAGAAATCTCCATCTTTGTGAAGTACTTCTGGTGTGTCAAAGTGATGTAATGTTACAAAAGGCTCGACATGACGCTTATGACATTCTTTGAAAAGGTTATGATAATACTCGACACCTTTTTGATTCACTTCACCGTAACCTTTAGGAAAAATACGAGACCAAGCAATTGAGATACGTATACCATTTACACCAAAGCGTTCACTTAATTCCAAGTCAACAGGATATCTGTTATAAAAATCACTTGCTGGTTCAGCTGTGTACCAATAATTCTCCTCTAAATACGTGTCCCAAGCGACACGCCCTTTACCATCAGTCTGAGTAGCTCCTTCTGCTTGATATGCAGCGGTTGCTCCACCAAAAATAAAGTCATCAGGTAATTTCTTAGTCATATATAAAACTCCTTTTTAATTGTTAAATTGTTGTTTTACAAATTCTAAAGCCGCCTCACCGTCTCTTGTTAACTTGATATATTGAGCGCCTTCAGTTTTGGCTAATTTAATTCCTAAGCGATCAGTATCTTGTTTAATATCTTCATAATTAGAAGCAACTTGTGGTGCTAAGATAATTAATTGATAATCTTTCATAATATCCATATGTGCACCATAACCACCTGCTGCTGCTTTTACTGGTACTTCATACTCTTCAGCAGCTTTATTTAAAGCATTAGCTAGTAAACCACTTGTACCTCCACCTGCACATAAAACTAAAACATTTGTTTGTTCACTAATAGTATCTGTAGAGGATGTAGAAGTTGTTTCATCAACTGAAGATGTATCATCAGTATCCGCTTCACTTGCCCCTGCAGTTGCTAAAATAGCATCGGCTTTTTTCGTATCAAAGTTTGCTGATACTTTTTCTTTTAATTCATTATTTGCTTCTTTATTTCCTAATTCTTCTTCAAGCACTTGTTCATCGTATACTTTTAAGAATGGATAGTAAATGATCACATCAACAACAATAAGTAATATTGCTAACACAAATGACCAAAATGCAAATCCAGTCCCCATAACAATACCGAGTGGACCAGGAGTAGTCCAAGGTAAAAAGATACTAAAACTATTCATGTTTAAGACATCAACAAAAAATTTAAAAATCCATATGTTTACTATAGGTGCAAAAATAAAGGGTATAAAGAATACCGGATTTAGCACGAGTGGGGCACCAAAAAGTATGGGTTCATTGACACCAAAGAATGTAGGTACGACTGATGCTCTACCTATCGCTTTATTTCTTTTTGATTTTGTTAACCACATAAACATAAATGGAACAACTAATGTTGCACCGGTTCCTCCCATAGTTGCTACGAACATCTGTGTACCCGGTGTAATCACTTTATCAGCATGTTCTCCAGCTTGTATTAAGTGTAAATTTGTTTCAAGGTTCGCATAAGTAATTGCTGCAATCGCTGGTTCAACAATAGAAGGTCCATGAATACCTACAAACCAGAAGAACGCAAACGCACCGAATATGAGTGTAACCCCAATCCAACCATCTGCCGCAGTAAATAGTGGCTCAAATACTTTTAGTACTGCATTTGCTACATTCGTGTGAACTATTGCTCTAGAAAGTAAATCTAAAGCATACAAAATTAAAATAACTGCTGATAAAGGGAAAATATCTTTAAATACTTGAGATATATTTGGTGGGACTTCTTTAGGCATTTTAATGGTAATATTTCTTTTGACAAAGAAATTATAAACAATCACGGTAATAAAAGCGGAAATAAAGGCTGTCAATAAACCTTTTGTACCCATAAATGCACTAGAAAATCCACCATCTTTAACAGGATCAGCAGCTAAGAATAAAAATCCACAAATAGCTGCCATCATTGTCGAAATAAAGTTAATTTGATTCGTTTTATCTAGTTTTCGATTGTAAGAATCAGTTAAGGATTTAGCTGTGGTTCCTGCTACAAGCAAACCAACTATTCCCATTGTATAGTTATAGGGTTTCATCAATATACCTTCCATTGTTTTACTCCAAGTAAAACCAAACACATTTGGTACATAGGTAATTAAAATAAATATACTTGAGAATAAGATAATTGGAATAGCAGCAATAAATCCATCACGAATCGCTCTTAAATAGATATTTCGTGATATTTTTTCAAAGAAAGGCTTTCCTTTTTCTATCCATGCTATTAATTTATTCATAGGGGTCAGCTCCCTTTTTTGTATAATTCAATTAAATGCTTCATTAAGTCCTTTAAAAGTAATGTTGTCATTAAATGGTCTTGACCATGAATCATAGTGATACTATATGCGATATCCTCCCCTTTAGCCTCTTGAGCTAGAAGATTAGTTTGTGCTTTATGTGCATTGGCAATACATTCATTCGCTTCCTCTACAAGTTGTTCTGCTTTATCAAATTCACTATCTTTAGCGGCATTTAAAGCTTCTAATAATTTTGAACGTGCATCCCCAGCATAGGCAACAATTTCAAATCCGAGTAATTGTACCTCATCTCTATTCATTTGAATATCCTCCCTTACATTATTTGTTTTTCCATGATGTAGCTGTTGTTTTCAATACTGTATTCAAATCATCAATATTTTTAAATCCTACCGTACGCAACCATTCTCTAGCAGCTTGCTCTCCTTCTTCAATGTATACCTTAACTGCTCCTGACCATGTGGCACGTCCACATAAAACACCATTGAATTGCGCACCAGAATCATGCGCAAATTTTAATGTATCTTGGAACAATTCCGCTGATACACCTGCACTTAAATAAATATATGGTAAGTGAGTAGCTTCATCTTGATCACGGAAATGTTGTGCAGCTTCTTCTTTAGTATAGACAACTTCTCCTTCTGAAAATCCTTCCACAAAATTCATATTCACAGGTACTTCTACTTTAAGTACATCCACATTAAAACGATCTTCAGAGAATAACTTCATTGCTTCATTAACTTTATGTGGCTTGACTTTAGCGAATTCTGCACTTTTATTGTCAGGAATATTGTCGTCATATGTTAAAACTTCCAAGAAGAAAGGAATATCTTCGGCAACACATTCTGAACCAATTCTTTCAATATATGCTTTCTTTTGTATATTAATTTCTTCTGTGTCATCTACATCATAATAAAGTAAAAATTTAACTGCATTGGCCCCTTGCTCTTTCAAACGTTTCGCAGACCATTCTACCAAGCAATCTGGCAAGCGACCTTTCGCATTCACATCATATCCAGTTTTTTCGTATGCAAGTAATAGTCCGCAGTCATTATTTCGAGCATCCGATGCTGGTAAACCATATTCTGGATCCAATAAAATTGAAGACGCATATTGAGTTAATTCTTCGGAAACAAGTACTTTTAATTGTTCTATTTGCTCTACTGTTGGTGTTTCAGATTGATGTTCTGCCATCATTCTTTTTAATGCACCACGTTGATCAAATGCTAAAGCTGAAATAATACCTTCTTGATTACTTAATTTCTCAATTGATGACACTTTTTGTTGTGATTTTGTCATAAATTACACCTCTATAACTTCTATTTGTTTGAATATTTCGTCAAATTCATCTGTATTAATATGACCTGTTTGTTGTTCCATTGCATTTAGCATTCCGAATGCATTTGCTTTTTTTAATAACTCTTCATCGGTTTGTTGATGAATGAGTGCAGAAGCAATACCTGCTACGGTGGAATCTCCTGATCCAACAGGATTAACTACTTTAATGTTGGGGATATTCACCTTGTAAAATTTATGATTATGTTTTGCAAAAGCACCTTCACTGCCCAATGAAACAATAATCCATTCAATATCATTAAATATTGGCTGACTTACTGCCGTTTTCAATTCTTTAATATCACTTGTTACTTTGTATTTTAAAAGCTGTGATAATTCATATATATTAGGTTTAATTACTGTAGGTTTCACATTACTAATAAGAACTTCCTCAAGTGATTGACCAGAGCTATCTAAAATGGTCAAAATTCCTTGTTCTTTTGCTAATCTCACAATATCCGTATAATAATCAGTATTAAGTCCTTTGGGCAGACTACCAGACATAACAGCCACATCAGTTTCTTTGAAAAGTTTTAATAGATGTGACTTGAATTCCTCTGATTCCTTAAGTTCAATCGTGGGACCCTTTTCAAGGATCTCAGTTTGTTGTCCCTCATGTAGTATCGCAATACAATTTCGTGTTTCGCCTTTGATTTTGAAAAATGCTTGTTTAATACGAGTAGTTTCTATTTGTTCTTCAATATATTGACCTAATGCTCCACCTAAAAAACCACTTGCTATTACGTCTTCACCAAATTCAGACAATACTCTAGTAACATTTAATCCTTTACCGCCTGCTGTTTTGCTTGTTTGAGATACCCTATTAACAGTATCTAAATTAAACTGATCTAAAGGATAAGATATATCAACTGAGGGATTTAAAGTTAATGTTAAAATCATTGGACATCATCCTTAATCGTGATATTCACCTTTATTCCATTTTTCTAAGAACTCATCGAAGAAATGTGGATCAGTTTGGTCATTGTTATGTGCTTCTAAATGATTGATTTTAGCAATTAATTTTTTATTTTCCTCAGTAGGTTTGTACTCTGCCTCAATGAATGCATCAACGATGTCGAAAATAAATAATTCACCTGCTACCTTACCGCCAAAACTTACAACATTTGCATTTAACTCTTCTTTAGAATAAAGCGCTGATGTCATATCTCTAACTAAAGCAGTTCTAACACCAGGTACTTTGTTTGCAGCGTTACTAATTCCTACACCAGTGCCACAAATACATACACCTAAATCTGCTTCACCACTCGCAACTTTTTCTCCTACCTTTTTTCCATAAATCGGATAATGTGTACGTGTAAAATCATAAGTTCCAACATCTATCACTTCGTGTCCCTGTGATTTTAAGTGTTGTGAAACTTCCATTTTTGTATCAGTAACAATATGATCGCAACCTATTGCAATTTTCATTTTTATTCCTCCTATTAACACATTTTATTTAACATATCTACGCGGATTTGATGACGTCCACCATCGTAATGACCATTGACAAATTCTTTTGCGACATTTTTAGCAAGCGTATCTCCAACAATTTCGGCTCCCATAGTAATCATGCGTGCATTATTATGACTACGTGTCATGTAAGCTGAACGCTCATCTGAAACCTCAGCCGCAATCATTCCCTTAATTTTAGTTGCAACAATAAAACTACCTGCACCATAGGCATCTATAGCAATACCTAGATTGTCGTCGGACTTTTGAACTTCTTTAGCTACAGAGACTGTAGAATCAACAAAGTCTAAATCTTTTCCTTCTGTGACATCTAAAACATCATAATCGTTGTCTTCCAAATAAGCTTTAATTAATTCTTTTAAGCGTTTGCCATCTACATCTGAACCAATAATAATCGTCATAATAAGTCTCCTTTTTTGAATTAAGGTGTTTAAACACATGTATTTTTGAAAAAGCGCTTTCAAATCTTTACACCTAAATTATAAACATATTCAAACAAATAATCAACACATATCAAACAATTGTCACGTAATTTTGTTTGATACATGTTGATTTAAAAAGAAATTATTGTTTTTCTCCATGTAAAATGTTTATTTAAACAAAAAAACAGCAATAAATTTTAAAAATTTATTGCTGTTTTTACTTAAACTAGATATTTAATTTTACAATTCTTATCACTTGATTTTAATACTTTATAATAATGTTTAATTGACATAATCATTATGATCACTTTAAAGGCAATATGCTAAGGACATTAACTAATAACCTCAACATATGATTCTATTTTTTCTTTCTTTTCCATGTCATTATTATCTGTTAAAACTGCATTGAGTTCACGAAGCTCACAAAATGATGAAAAATCATCCTTACCAATTTTTGAAGAGTCAATCAGTAAATATTTTTCCAACGAATGGCTAAGTGCAATTTGTTGCGTATAAGCCTCTTCTATTGAGGATGTCATAGCTAGACCATCTTTAACACCATTACTACTAAAAAACATTTTACTAAATCTTAGTTGACTTAATAATTGATTTGTCATCTCACCTACAAATGCTTCAGTTAAATCACGCATTTCTCCACCTAATAAATAGACTCTGAAATGCAACGTTTGTTTTTTCATTAATATATTAAATACTGGTAAACAATTAGTAATAATCGTTAATGAATAATGATTTATTTCTTCAGCTAATTTTTGAACCGTAGTACCAGGGCCTAAGAAAATAGTATCTCCATCTTCAATTAAATCTACTGCATTCTTTGCTATAAATCGCTTTTCTTCAATAAAACGTGTATGTTTTTCTTGATGCGACATTTCTTTATATTGGAAAGCTGAATTACTACGAGCGCCACCATGTATTTTAGTGAGAACACCTTTTTCTTCGAGCTCAGCAAGATCACGGCGCACAGTCATATCTGAAACATTTAGATCTTCGACAATTTCGTTTGTTCTTACAGAACCTCTTTTATTTACTAATTTTGTGATTTCATCTAATCTATCATATTTGTTCATTTATTTATTCACTTCCTATAATTACTATATATCATAATATTGAAACAGTTTCATTATTTTAGAAGTTTATCATTTACTATCATACAAATTTAAAATCGATATTGTATATTTTAAATATCACATTTTTTTATATAATTATTTTGATTTTTCAAAAATACTACCGATTTTCATTAAAAAGTTAGAAATACCTTCTATCATTACTTTAAATCATAACATGAATTCTTTAATATTAAATTATATTGCAGTTGATAATAAATGAATACTTACATAATATCTATGATAATGAGGTGAAAACAAATGAAAAAAACAGATATTCAACAGTTAAAAGATATCGTAAACAACTCTAATCAAATTGTTTTCTTTACAGGAGCTGGTGTTTCAGTTGCAAGCGGAATTCCAGATTTTCGCTCAATGGGTGGCTTGTATGATGAAATATCAAAGGATGGACAGTCTCCAGAGTATTTGCTTAGCATCGATCATTTACATGATAATAAAGAAAGTTTTATAAACTTTTATCATGAAAGACTTTTAATTGCTGATAAAAAACCTAATATTGTTCATCAATGGATAGCACAACTGGAAAATCAACAAAAATCACTTGGCGTCATCACTCAAAATATAGATGGTTTACATGAAGATGCAGGAAGTCACAATATTGATGAGCTACACGGCTCACTTAATCGCTTTTATTGTATTAACTGTTATGAGGAATACTCAAAATCATATGTCATGACACAACATCTCAAATATTGTGAAAAATGTGGTAACGTCATCAGACCTGATATTGTTTTATACGGCGAAATGTTAAATCAAAAAACAGTATTCAAGGCATTAGATAAAATTCAACATGCAGATACACTCATCGTATTAGGTTCATCACTTGTTGTACAGCCTGCTGCTGGTTTTGTATCAGAATTTAAAGGTGACAACTTAGTTATCATCAATAGAGATGCAACTCCATATGATCATACAGCTAGCCTAGTTATACACGATGACATGACTAGTGTTATAGAAGAAATAGTAAATAGTAATAGTTAAGTAACATAGAAGTCAAATTAAGTTCAAAATCCACTACTCATGCACCAAAATCAAACACGTCAAGTCGGTAGAATTTCTTGATGACACTTCCTTATTTTAGGGCATAGCATAGTATTGAAAAAGCTTGAATATGGTGTGCTTTTTAATTGAATAATCTAAATCCTACGCAACAATAAAGACTGGGACATTTAATTGTCCCAGTCTTTAATTATAAAAAAACACTTCCCAATAAATGGGAAGTGTAAATGTTGTTCGCCAAAAATTAACGTTTTGAGAATTGTGGAGAACGACGTGCTTTTTTAAGACCTGGTTTTTTACGTTCTTTCATACGTGGATCACGAGTAAGTAATCCAGCGCGTTTTAAAGAACCTCTGTATTCAGAATCTGCTTCTAATAAAGCACGTGCAATTCCATGTCGGATTGCTTGAGCTTGTCCAGTAAATCCACCACCATGTACGTTAACTAAAACATCATAGTTACCTTTAGTTTCAGTAACATCAAATGGTTGATTTAAGTCTAAAATTAATGATTCGAATGGTAAGTAGTCACGTACATCACGTTCGTTAACAGTAATGTTACCTTCGCCAGGTACTAAACGTACACGTGCTACTGAGTTTTTACGACGGCCTGTGCCTTTATATTCAACTTGTGCCAATGTAATTTCCTCCTTCTAATTAACCACGTAACTCGTAGTTTTCTGGTTGTTGTGCAGCGTGTGGATGTTCAGCGCCACCATATACAAATAATTTTTTACCTTGTTTTTCACCTAAGCGTGTACTTGGTAACATACCTTTAATTGAAGTTTCTAATAAACGTTCAGGATTTGTTCTTTTTAATTCACCAGCAGAGATTGATTTTAAACCACCTGGGTGATTTGAATGACGGTGGTACATTTTATCTTGTTCTTTGTTACCAGTAAATTCAATTTTAGATGCATTAATGATAATTACATAATCACCAGTATCAACGTGTGGTGTATAAGTTACTTTATTTTTACCGCGTAATATAGCAGCTACTTCTGATGATAAACGACCTAATGTTTGGCCTTCAGCATCAATAACATACCATTTGCGCTCAATGTTTGATTCATTTGCCATAAATGTTTGACGCATAATAATTGTCCTCCTAAAAATAAATGCTTCGTTCATTATTGCAGTGCGAATAAATCACATTCGAACCTATGTTTATTGCACTAACAACTATCATTATTGTTACGATTTAAAAGCGTAAGATTTCATTTATTTCATTAACTGTTGTTCTGCTTTGCTTATATATCTTGTAACACAATAAGTTTCCGGGGCTTATCGTGGGGTGATATAAAACAATACCGTTAATAATCATATAATTTCACAGTACTTTTGTCAATGACAATTAGTGTTTTTCCAACGATTTTTTGTAGTGTATTTTTATATCTTTCCCATATTCTTGTATCAATTCTTCTGGGCTTAAATAAATCTTTTCTAAATATAATCCGTCAGGTGGAGCTGTAAGAGGCACATTATTTCTATTTCTGTCCTCTAAGAGCTTAGGGACGTCATTAGGTTCACGCTTTCCTTTTCCTACTTCAATTAAGAAAGCTACCAATACACGGACCATATTATAAAGAAATCCAGAACCTGTTACGACGTAATCAAATCCCTCTTTAGTAGCAACAATTTTACTCTGATAGAGTGTTCTTACTTTGCTTTCAACTTCTGTTTTCTGTGAACAAAAACCGGTAAAATCATGTGTACCTATAAATTCTTGAGCAGCTTTGTTCATTTTATCATAGTCTAATGTTTCATAAACAAACGTTTCAGTACCACTCTTAAAAGGATTTCGATGATTACCTTGATAAACTTTGTAACGATAGCGTTTGCCTACGCAGTCATAACGACAATGAAAATACTCGTCGACATTTCGTACATTTTTAACGTAAATATCATCTGGTAAAGCTCGATTCATCGCATATTGCCATTGTTTGTTATCAATATTCAATTCGGTATCAAAATGAAAGAATTGCTGATACGCATGCACACCCCTATCTGTTCGGCTTGAAGGATGAATTCGTACATGATGTTTATGCATTCGTTTAAGAATCTTTTCAAATTGTTGTTGAACAGTTCGTCCTTGTTGCTGAATTTGAAAACCTAAAAATTGGTTACCTTGATAAGCGATTTCAACTAATATACGCAATATTTACACTCCTGAAAATTTTAAAATAAATAATATAGTAGCGATAGGTATTAAAAGTAAGACTGTTATTGTGTCTTTATATTGCCAATGCAATAACCTATAGCTTGTTCGTTTGATGTTAATATCATAACCTCTGACTTCCATTGCTATAGCTAGTTCTTCTGCTCTTTGAAAGGCAGAAATAAATAATGGAATCATGATAGGTATAAAAGCTCTAATTCGTGTTATTAAACCTCCTGAACTTATTTCTGATCCTCTAGATTTTTGAGCAAGTATAATTTTTTCTAATTCGTCCATTAACGTTGGTATAAACCTTAGAGCAATTGACATCATCATACTCAACTGATGTACTGGTACTTTAATCACTTTTAGAGGTGCAAATAATTTTTCAAAAGCATCTGTTAAATCAATCGGACTAGTCGAAAGTGTCATGATTGTTGCAATCATAACTATAAAAATTAATCTTAATGATATATAAATCCCTTCCATAACACCATTTGATTCAATAGTGATAAATTTCCATTGAAATAATATGATACCTCCATTAGTAAATAATACATGCATAGAAAAAGTGAAAATCAAGAAGAAAAAGATAGGTGTTAATCCTTTAATTAAAAACCAAAAAGGAATGCGTGCTAACTTGATAAATAGGATTAAAAAAAGAAACAACCATGCATATGTACCTAATGAATGACAAAAGAAAATTAAAATAATAAAAAAGAAGACAAATATTAACTTAGCCCTTGGATCAAGCTGATGAACAATTGATTGTAGGGGAAGATATCGTCCAATGATTAATTTATTTTTCATGATGCCACTCCTTATACAACTTCACAAACTCTTCTTCATTCAAAGCAAGTTGTGGAAATAAGATATTATACTTTTTTTCGATATCTTTCTGTAATTTCACCACTTTAGGTAAATCAATATGCCATTTTAATAAACGTGACTTCTGATTAAATAAATTTCTAGGATTTGATTTTTCTACTATCGTCCCTTTATTCATTACTACAACTTCATCTGAATAACGTGCTACATCATCCATATCATGTGAGACAAGAATAATCGTTTTATTTTCTTCTATTTGTATTTTCTTTATTAAAGACATGACTTGGTGTTTACTATTCGGGTCTAACCCAGCAGTCGGTTCATCTAAAATAATTACTTGTGGATCCATAGCCAAAATGGAAACAATGGCTATTTTTCTCATTTGTCCTCCCGACATTTGAAATGGAGAGGATGACATCACATTTCTTGAAAAGCCTAATTCAAGAAGAAGTTGAAAAGCTTTATCTTTAACATTTTTTAGGTTCATATTAAAATTTTTAGGTCCAAACTCAATCTCTTTTTCAACACTATCTTCAAATAATTGGGATTCTGGAAATTGAAATACTACACCTACTTCTTTTCTTATGTAACGTAAGTGCTTGTCTTTAGTTTTACTTGTAACTTCTAAACCATTAATGTTGACTGAACCTGTAGTGGGCTTTAATAAAGCATTCAAATGTTGAATCAGGGTGGATTTCCCACTTCCAGTTTGACCAATAATTGCATAATACTTGCCCTGTTCAAGAGTTAGTGAAATGTCTTTAATAGCTTCAAATTCATAAGGTGTGCCTTGTTGATAAATATAACTCACTTGATTAAATTGTATACTCATAATTTTTTAATCAACCCTTCATAAGTTACATAAGTTGAATCAAAACCTAAAAGTCGATTCATTTTCAAAGGAAATGGTAAGTCCAATCCAACTGATATTAGTGCCTCTTCGCACTTAAAAATATCTTGAGGTGTTCCTTGTTTAAAAACAGTTCCTTTATTCAATACAATGATTTGATCAGCATGCATTGCTTCATCTAAATCATGAGTGATTGAAATAATTGTAACATTATTATTCACTTTAACTTCATTTACAAGGTTAAGTAAAGATGACTTTCCGTGAGGATCTAGCATCGTTGTCGCTTCATCTAAAATCAGCACATCAGGATTAAGTGCAAGTACCCCAGCAATGGCAACACGTTGTTTCTGTCCTCCTGAAAGTGAATGGGGTTCATCATCTGCTTTATTTATCATATCGACTTCGGTTAATACTTGATTAACTTTAGATACCATTACTTTATAAGGAACAAGTTGGTTTTCAAGACCAAAAGCAACATCAAATTTAACTATAGAACCTACAAATTGATTATCAGGATTTTGAAAAACAATTCCGATATGTTTCCTCACTTCTCGCTTATTCTGAGAGTCTATTGGTAGATTTTGGAATAGAATTTGTCCTTCACTTGGTTCTTCTATACCTACCATAAGTTTAGCAATAGTAGATTTTCCTGAGCCATTGTGACCTACAATTGAAGTCCATTGTCCAGCTGGTATTGAAAATGAAACGCGATTTAATGTGAAAGCAGCGTCACTTTGATATTGAAATGATACATCTTTAAATTCAATGATAGGATTTGACTCATTCACATCAATCACTCCTAATATTTTTATATCACTAAACATTCTACAATAATTCAAATTGACTGTATATCAGATATGTATAATTTAATCATTTGTAATATGAATTATAAAAAAAGCTATAGTGTTATTAACTATAGCTTAAATAAAAAAGCGCGCACCCCATCAAATGTTGAGTTCACGCTTAAATAATTATTTAGTTGGATGGGGTACTCTGAGCTAGACAATATTTGTATGTGGCAAACATTATCGTTGCACTCATTTGCTTTATATATAAGTAGTAAATGTGTATTTATTAAGGTTAGACAACTAAGTTATAACTTGTGTCTTAAAACTTGATTAAACTAATTCAATAATTACTGATTCAGCGCCGTCACCACGACGAGGGCCTACTTTAAGAATACGAGTGTAACCACCTTGACGTTCACTATAACGTTCAGCGATTTCACCAAATAATTTTTGAAGAGCAGTTTGTGTAGAGTCATCTTCATTTAAAATTTCAACATTACGTAAAGTTTTAGCAGCATTACGACGAGATGCTAAATCACCTTTTTTACCAAGTGTGATCAATTTCTCTACTAAACTACGAACTTCTTTAGCACGAGCTTCAGTTGTCTCGATACGTTCACTAACGATTAATGAAGTTGCTAAGTCACGTAACATTGCTTTACGTTGATCAGAAGTACGACCTAATTTTCTGTAACCCATGAGTTAACCTCCTTTATCAATCTTCTTTTCTTAATCCTAATCCTAAATCTTCTAATTTATATTTTACTTCTTCTAGAGATTTACGACCTAAATTACGCACTTTCATCATGTCAGCTTCAGATTTATCAGCTAACTCTTGTACAGAATTGATTCCTGCGCGTTTTAAGCAGTTATAAGAACGTACGGATAAGTCTAATTCTTCAATAGACATTTCAAGTACTTTTTCTTTTTGATCTTCTTCTTTTTCAATCATGATTTCAGCGTTTTGAGCCTCATCAGTTAGACTTACAAAGATATTCAAGTGTTCAGTCATTATTTTAGCTGCTAATGATACTGACTCTTGTGGTGTGATTGAACCATTTGTCCAAACATCTAAAGTTAATTTATCAAAATCACTACTTTGACCTACACGTGTATTTTCAACTGTATAGTTTACACGTTCAACAGGTGAATATAGTGAATCAACAGGAATTACACCAATTGGTAAATCACTAGTATTATTTTGTTCAGCTAATGCGTAACCTCTACCCTTATTAGCAACAAGACGCACTTTAAGATGTCCACCTTTAGACACTGTTGCGATTTTAAGTTCTGGATTTAAAATCTCAACATCACTGTCGTGAGTAATGTCACTTGCAGTTACTTCGCCTTCATCTTTTACATCAATTTCTAAAGTTTTATCTTCTTCAGAGTAAATTTTTAATGCAAGTTTTTTAATGTTCATAATGATTGTTGAAACATCTTCTACTACATTATCTACTGCTGAAAATTCGTGTAAAACTCCTTCAATCTCGATGTACTTAACGGCTGCACCTGGTAATGAAGATAGTAGGATACGACGTAAGGAGTTTCCTAGTGTAGTACCATAGCCACGTTCAAGTGGTTCAACAACGAATTTACCGAATTTAGCATCTTCACTAACTTCAATTGTCTCAATTCTAGGTTTTTCAATTTCTATCATTTACAAATATCCTCCTTAAATACGTCGACTAGATTTAAACTGTTTGCTCAGTGACTTGTAACAATACATTTAAAAATTATACGCGACGACGTTTTGGTGGACGACAACCGTTGTGCGGTACTGGAGTAACGTCTCTAATTGCAGTTACTTCTAAACCTGCAGATTGTAGTGCACGGATAGCAGATTCACGGCCTGGACCAGGTCCTTTTACTGTTACTTCTACTGTTTTCAAGCCATGTTCCATAGCTGTTTTAGAAGCAGTTTCTGAAGCCATTTGAGCTGCAAATGGAGTTGATTTTTTTGATCCTTTGAATCCTAATGCACCAGCTGATGACCAAGATAATGCATTACCGAATTCATCAGTGATAGTTACGATAGTATTATTGAATGTTGAACGGATGTGAGCTACACCATTTTCAATATTCTTTTTCACTCTACGTTTACGAGATACTTGTTTACGTGCCATTAAATTTTGCCTCCTTTACCTATTATTTTTTCTTATTAGCTACTGTTTTAACTGGACCTTTACGTGTACGAGCATTGTTTTTAGTTTTTTGTCCACGAACTGGTAAGCCACGACGATGACGAATTCCACGGTATGATGAAATTTCCATTAAACGTTTAATGTTTAAGTTTTGTTCACGGCGTAAGTCACCTTCTACTTTGTAACCATCTACAACTTCACGGATACGACCTAATTCATCGTCAGTTAAATCTTTAACGCGAGTATCTGCTGATACGTTAGCTTCTTCTACAATTTTATTAGCAGTTGAAGTACCAATACCATATACGTATGTTAATGAGATAACAATGCGTTTTTCACGTGGAATATCCACTCCTGCAATACGTGCCATATTAATTTACACCTCTCTTTTATTAACCTTGTCTTTGTTTGTGTTTTGGATTATCACAAATTACCATTACTTTACCTTTACGTTTAATGACTTTGCATTTTTCGCATATTGGTTTTACTGATGGTCTTACTTTCATTTTTATACCTCCCTATATTATGGAGTGACGATTATTTATAACGATAAGTAATTCTACCGCGCGATAAATCATACGGAGACATCTCAACAGTTACTTTGTCGCCAGGTAGAATACGAATGTAATTCATTCTGATTTTACCACTTACGTGAGCTAAAATCTCATGACCATTTTCTAATTCTACTTTAAACATTGCGTTTGGTAAAGTATCTAGTACTGTACCTTCTAATTCAATTACATCTTGTTTAGCCATTGATTAACTTCCCCCTTTTTGCAATAGTAAGGTAATCGTCAATAGACAACTTAACGATACGAATCTATTCGTGATGGTTTAATATAAGTTCAACAAAAATACGGGAATTAAATATCGTTATTTGTCACTCATTCTATTAAATTTAACTCTAATACTCACTGAAACATAGATCGTATAGTGTTGATCTATTATAAATGATCTAAAATATCAATGACATCTTTGGTTACTTCGTCAATATCTTTTGAACCATCAATGTTTTTCAAGACACCTTTGTTGTTGTAATATTCTAAAATAGGCTTAGATTGTTTAACATTAACGCTCAAACGATTAGATACTGTTTCTGGGTTGTCATCTTCGCGTTGATATAACTTTCCACCATCGATATCACATATACCATCAACCTTTGGAGGATTAAATACAAGATGATATGTTGTACCACATTTCTCACAGATACGACGACCTGTAAGACGATTCATTAATTCTTCCTCAGGAACTTCGATATTAATGACAGCATCAATTTCTCTATCAAGCTCAGACATAATTTGACTTAATGACTCAGCTTGATCTATAGTTCTTGGGAATCCATCTAACAAGAATCCTTTTTTTGCATCGTCTTCAGAAATTCTTTCTTTAACGATACCTACAGTAACTTCATCAGGAACTAATTCTCCACGATCCATATATGATTTAGCTTCTTTTCCTAAATCTGTTTCATCTTTAATCGCTTTTCTGAACATGTCACCAGTAGAAATATGTGGTATTGGGAATTTCTTAACAATTTCACTCGCCTGAGTCCCTTTACCTGCACCAGGTAAGCCCATTAAAATGATATTCATAAATGCCCTCCTACAAATTATCTACCACCAAAGCCTTTATATTCTTTTTGAGTGACTTGTGCTTCTAAAGTTTTCATAGTTTCAATAGCTACACCAATTACGATCAAAAGACTCGTACCACCAATTTGAATTGATTGTGGTAAGCCCATAAATTTAGTCGCAATTATAGGTAAAATAGCTATAGCCGCTAAGAAAATTGAACCAACAAAAGTCAATCTATAAAGTACTCTAGTAATATATTTTTTTGTTTGTTCACCAGGTCTAATTCCTGGGACATAACTACCTTGTTTTTTAAGGTTATCTGCCATTTTCTCTGGATTAACTTGTACAAAAGCATAAAAATATGCAAATGCAATAATTAAAACCACATAAATAATCATTCCAATATTACTTGACGGGTTGGCAGTATCAGCAATATTCTGTGCCCATTCTGCTTTCGGGAAGAATAAAGTCAATGTTCTTGGTAACAAGAAAAATGCCATCGCAAAGATTACTGGAATAACACCGGCAGAGTTAACTTTCAAAGGTAGATAAGTTGCTTGTGAACCTAATCGTTGAGCAGATTGTTTCTTTGCATATTGAATAGGTATTTTACGTTTAGCTTCAAGAACAAATATTGCGCCTACTGTTAGTAGAATCAACGCTACTATCAATCCTAGTATTTTCAGCCAAGCGAGTGAAGTATCGTCTTGCCCAACAAAAACTGATTGTGCAAATTGTTCTAGACTTGAAGGTAAAGTTGATAATATACCTGCAAAGATGATAAGAGAAATACCGTTACCAACACCAAACTGTGTGATTTGGTCACCAAGCCAAATTAAGAAAGCTGTTCCCGCTGTTAATACAACTGCAATTAATAAATAACTCATAACGGACTGTTCTATAATAAGTTGTCCTTTGAGATAGTTATTAAATTGGAAAGCCATACCTATAGATTGGATAAAAGCTAAAATTATAGCAAAATAACGAGTTACGTTATTAATTTTTCTTCTACCCATTTCACCTTGTTTTGCCCACTCTGTAAATTTAGGAACAATATCCATTTGCAGTAATTGCATGACGATGGACGCAGTGATATAAGGCATGATTCCCATCGCAAATATTGAGAAACGTTTCAAGGCACCGCCACCAAAAGTATTTAATAACTCAGTGGCACCTTGAGATCCCTGTGGATGATTAAAGGCTTCAGGATTAACTCCTGGAGCAGGAATATACGTTCCTATTTTAAAAATAACTAACATTGCTAGAGTGAAGAAAATCTTGTTTCGTACTTCTTTAGTTGTAAAGAAACGTACAAACGTTTGAAACATTAGATCACCTCGTGTGCTCCACCTTTTGCATCAATAGCTTCTGCTGCTGAAGCTGAGAATTTATGAGCTTTCACTGTTAATTTCTTGTCTAGTGAACCGTTACCTAGTACTTTGATACCAGATTTTTCATTCTTAACAACACCAGATTCTACTAATAAAGCTGGAGTAACTTCAGTACCATCTTCAAATTTATTGAGTTGGTCTAAGTTAACAATAGCATATTCTTTACGGTTAATGTTAGTGAAACCACGTTTAGGTAAACGACGGAATAAAGGTAATTGTCCACCTTCAAATCCTGGTCTTACTTTACCACCTGAACGTGCTTTTTGACCTTTTTGACCACGGCCACTTGTTTTACCGTTACCAGTTGCAGCACCACGACCTACACGGTTACGTACACGACGTGATCCTTCAGCTGCTTTTAACTCATGTAATTTCATTTCGGCACCTCCTTAATTATTTTTCTTCAATTGTTAATAAATGCTTAACTTTGTTGATTTGCCCACGAATTGCAGGGTTATCTTCAACAACTACTGAACTATTAGTCTTTTTAAGACCTAAAGCTTCAACAGTTTTACGTTGTGTTTCAGGACGACCAATAACACTACGAGTGAGGGTAATTTGTAATTTAGCCATAACTTATTTTCCCTCCTTAATTGTATAATTCTTCTACAGATTTGCCACGTAATTTAGCAACATCTTCTGCATTTTTTAAGTTTTGTAAACCGTTGATAGTCGCACGAACCATATTAATAGGAGTATTTGATCCTAAAGATTTACTTAAGATATCAGTAATTCCTGCTAACTCTAATACAGCACGAACTGGTCCACCAGCGATAACTCCTGTACCAGGTGCTGCTGGTTTCATAAATACGCTACCTGAGCCATATTGACCAGTGATAGTATGAGGAGTCGTACCTTCTACACGTGGAACAACTACTAAATCTTTTTTAGCTGCTTCAACAGCTTTTTTGATAGCTTCTGGTACCTCTTGCGCTTTACCAGTACCGAAACCTACACGACCATTTTTATCTCCAACAACCACTAATGCAGTGAAACGGAAACGACGACCACCTTTTACAACTTTAGCAACACGGTTAATCGTAACAACGCGTTCTTCAAATTCTTTAGTTTCTTCTTCTCTACGAGCCATGAATGTGTCCCTCCTTTAAATTAAAATTCTAATCCATTTTCTCTTGCAGCATCAGCTAAAGCTTTAACACGTCCGTGGTATAAATATCCTCCGCGATCGAACACGATTTCTTTAATACCTTTATCGTTAGCTTTTTTAGCAATTTCTTGACCTACAGTAGTTGCTAAGTCAACTTTTGAAGCTGATGTGTTTGCAATATCTTTATCTTGTGATGATGCTTGAGCAAGTGTTACGCCTTTAACGTCATCAATAATTTGTGCATAGATGTGTTTGTTTGAACGATACACATTTAAACGTGGCTTTTCAGCTGTACCTGATAATTTAGTACGAACACGAGCATGTCTTTTCAAACGTACTTTGTTTTTATCAATTTTACTGATCATTTCAATACTCCTTTCTTTAGAGTGTTATCTATTATTTACCAGTTTTACCTTCTTTACGGCGTACATATTCACCTTGGTAGCGAATACCTTTACCTTTATAAGGTTCTGGAGGTCTTACAGAACGTATGTTAGAAGCAATCGCACCAACTTGTTCTTTAGAAACACCAGATACTTTAACAGTTGTATTTTTCTCAACAGCGAAAGTAATGCCTTCTTCTGCTTTAATTTCAACTGGGTGAGAGTATCCAACATTAAGTACTAAATCTTTACCTTGCATTTGTGCACGGTAACCTACACCAACAAGCTCAAGTGTTTTTTCGTAACCTTGAGAAACACCTAGTACCATATTATTTAATAAAGCACGAGTTGTACCATGATCTGTTCTATCTTCTTTAGAATCAGATGGTCTTACAACTTCAACAGTGTTTTCTTCTTGTTTAAATGTCATTCTTTCATTTAAAGTTCTTTCTAATTCACCTTTTGGACCTTTTACAGTCACATGACTTCCGTCAAAAGTTACTGTTACGTCACTAGGAATGTCAATAATTTTCTTACCAACACGACTCATGTTATGGCACCTCCTTATTATTTATTACCAAACGTATGCGATAATTTCTCCACCAACATTACGTTTTCTTGCTTCTTTATCAGTGATTACACCTTCAGAAGTTGAAACTAATGCAATACCTAAGCCATTTAATACTTTTGGCACTTCATTTGCTTTAGCGTAAACACGTAAACCTGGTTTAGAAATACGTTTTAAACCTGTGATAACACGTTCATTGTTTTGACCATATTTCAAGAACAAACGAATAACACCTTGTTTATCGTCTTCTACATATTCAACATTTTTAATGAAACCTTCACTCTTTAAGATTTCAGCAATTTCTTTTTTAATATTAGACGCAGGTAATTCTAATTTCTCGTGGCGAACCATATTAGCGTTTCTTACACGAGTAAGCATATCTGCGATTGGATCTGTCATTGTCATTGATTGTTGCCTCCTTTCAGACTCTTATTATTACCAGCTAGCTTTACGTACGCCAGGAATCTGACCTTTGTAAGCTAATTCACGGAAACAAATACGGCATAGTTTAAATTTACGATACACAGAATGTGGACGACCACAGCGTTCACAACGAGTATATTCACGTACAGCGAATTTTTGTTTTTTTTGTTGCTTAGCAACCATTGAAGTTTTAGCCACTTTATTAGCCTCCTTTTAGAGATTATTTACGAAATGGCATACCGAAGTTTGTTAACAATTCACGAGCTTCCTCGTCAGTGTTAGCAGTTGTTACGATAACAATATCCATTCCTCTAACTTTTGTTACTTTATCGTAGTCAATTTCTGGGAAAATTAATTGTTCTTTAACACCAAGTGTGTAATTTCCACGACCATCAAAAGCTGTTTTAGAAACACCTTGGAAGTCACGTACACGTGGTAATGAAACTGCAATGAGTTTGTCTAAGAATTCATACATTCTTTCTCCGCGAAGAGTGACTTTCGCACCGATTGGCATACCTTCACGTAAACGGAATGTTGCAACTGATTTTTTAGCTTTTGTTACTAATGGTTTTTGACCAGTGATCAATTCTAACTCTTCAACAGCATTGTCTAATACTTTAGAATTTTGAACTGCGTCACCTACACCCATATTTACAACTATTTTTTCAATTTTTGGTACTTCCATTACTGAACTATAATTGAATTTTTTCACTAAGTTTTCAGTAACTTCTGTATTAAATCTTTCTTTTAAACGGTTCAAAGTGGATCCTCCTTTCAACTAGTTATTAATTATTAGCTTTAATTTCTTCGCCTGATTTTTTAGCGAAACGAACTTTTTTACCATCAACTGTTTTATATCCTACACGTGTAGGTTCATTTGTTTTAGGATCTAATAATTGTACGTTAGAAACATGGATTGCTGCCTCTGTTTCTAGAATTCCACCTTCAGGGTTTAATTGAGTTGGTTTTTGGTGTTTTTTTATAACGTTAACACCTTCCACAACGACACGGTCTTTTTTAGGTTCAGTAGCTACTACTTTACCTTCTTTACCTTTGTCTTTACCTGCGATAACTTTTACGTTGTCACCTTTTTTGATATGCATGTAGGCACCTCCTTAAATTATGTTAATTTATTTGATTGGTATTATAGTACTTCTGGAGCTAGTGATACAATTTTCATGAAGTTTCCTTCACGTAATTCACGAGCAACAGGACCAAAGATACGAGTACCACGTGGGCCTTTGTCATCACGGATGATAACACATGCATTTTCGTCAAATTTAATATATGAACCGTCTTCACGACGAACACCTGATTTTGTACGAACTACAACAGCTTTTACAACGTCACCTTTTTTGACAACGCCACCTGGTGTTGCATTTTTAACAGTACATACAATGATATCACCAATGTTCGCTGTTTTGCGACCAGATCCACCTAATACTTTAATTGTAAGAACTTCACGAGCACCAGAGTTGTCTGCTACTTTTAAACGTGTTTCTTGTTGGATCATTCGTTAAACCTCCCTTATCTCTAATCTTGATTAAATAATTACTGACTCTTCAACA
Source organism: Staphylococcus sp. MSU001 (assembly GCF_052976705.1). Lineage (NCBI taxonomy): Bacteria > Bacillati > Bacillota > Bacilli > Caryophanales > Staphylococcaceae > Staphylococcus > Staphylococcus sp. MSU001. The sequence continues at coordinate 46,501 of NZ_JBRIKK010000008.1, read as the reverse complement.
ATTTCTACTAAACGAAAACGTTTTGTTGCTGATAAAGGACGAGTTTCTTGAATTTTAACAATGTCTCCTAATTTAGCTGAATTGTTTTCATCATGAGTTTTATATTTTTTAGAGTATTTTACTCGTTTGCCGTATAATTTGTGTGTTTTGTAAGTTTCCACTAAAACAGTGATTGTTTTGTCCATTTTATCTGAAACAACTCTACCTACATAAACTTTACGATCGTTTCTTTCGCTCACTTTTGTAACCTCCTCTTTCAATTATTATTGATTAGCCTTGCTTTGTTCAATTTCTCTTTCACGAGCAACAGTTTTTAGACGTGCAATCGTTTTTCTTACTGTGCGAATACGTGCCGTTTCCTCTAATTGACCTGTAGCTAACTGAAAGCGTAGGTTAAAAAGCTCTTCTTTTGAAGATTTGATTTGTTCTTCGATTTCTGAAGTGGTTAAGTCTCTAATTTCCTTAGCTTTCATTTGTTTCACCACCCAATTCTTCACGTTTTACAAACTTAGATTTTACTGGAAGTTTGTGACTTGCTAAACGTAATGCTTCACGAGCAACTTCTTCAGGTACACCAGCTACTTCGAATAAAATTCTACCAGGTTTAACAACTGCTATCCAGCCTTCAACCGCACCTTTACCAGCACCCATACGTACTTCTAAAGGTTTTTTAGTATATGGTGTATGAGGGAAGATTTTAATCCAAACTTTCCCGCCACGTTTCATGTAACGTGTCATTGCAATACGAGCTGATTCGATTTGACGAGATGTGATCCAAGACGTAGTTGTAGCTTGTAATCCATACTCACCAAATGTTACGTAGTTACCGCCTTTAGAACGACCAGTTGTTTTTGGACGATGCTGACGACGATATTTTACACGTTTTGGTAGTAACATTATTATTTTCCTCCTTCACTAGTGTTCTTAGTAGGAAGAACTTCTCCACGGTATATCCATACTTTAACGCCTAATTTACCATATGTTGTATCGGCTTCAGCGTGTGCATAATCAATGTCAGCACGTAATGTATGAAGTGGAACAGTTCCTTCTGAGTATTGTTCAGCACGAGCGATGTCAGCTCCGCCTAAACGACCTGATACTTGAGTTTTGATACCTTTAGCACCATTTTTCATAGCTCTTGTAATAGCTTGCTTTTGTACACGACGGAATGAAGCACGATTTTCTAATTGACGTGCAATATTTTCTGCAACTAAACGTGCATCAATATCAATTTTCTTAATTTCAATTACGTTAATGTGTACTTTTTTATCAGTTAAGGTATTTAATTTGTTACGAAGTTTTTCAATTTCTGAACCGCCTTTACCAATAACCATTCCTGGCTTACCAGTATGGATTGCAATATTGATGCGATTTGCTGCACGTTCAATATCTACGTGAGAAACTGACGCTTCTTTTAATTCATTATCAATAAATTTACGGATTTTTAAGTCTTCATGTAAAAGTGAAGCAAAGTCTTTTTCAGCATACCATTTTGCTTCCCAATCACGGATAACACCGACACGAAGTCCGATTGGATTAATTTTTTGACCCACAGTATTCCCTCCTTAGAAAGTTATTAAGCTTCTTTAGCTTCTTCTTTACCGTCACTTACGACGATTGTAATGTGGCTTGTACGTTTATTAATTGCACTTGCACGTCCTTGTGCACGTGGGCGGAAACGTTTTAAAGTTGGTCCTTCATTAGCATACGCTTCTTTTACAACTAATTCATCTGTATTCATATCATAGTTGTGCTCAGCATTTGCTAAAGCGGACATTAATACTTTTTCAATTACTGGTGATGAAGCTTTATTAGTTAATTTTAAAATAGCAATAGCTTCTCCAGCATTTTTACCTCTGATTAAATCAAGAACAAGTCTTACTTTACGAGGTGCGATTCTTATTGTTCTAGCAACCGCTTTTGCTTCCATCAGGATTTCCTCCTCTACTTATTAAAATTATCTTCTTGTTTTCTTGTCGTCTGCTGCATGTCCTTTAAAAGTACGTGTAGGAGCAAATTCACCTAATTTGTGACCTACCATATCTTCAGTGACATATACAGGTACATGTTTACGTCCATCGTATACTGCAAAAGTATGACCAATGAAATTTGGGAAAATTGTAGAACGACGAGACCATGTTTTAATCACTTGTTTCTTTTCACTTCCGTCTTGAGCTTCTACTTTTTTCATTAAGTGATCATCGACGAAAGGTCCTTTTTTAATACTACGAGCCATTTGGGCGCCTCCCTTCTTATTGTGTGCGTGCAGCTTTACGCCGCACACCCAAATAAGTTTTTAATATTATTTTTTCTTACGTCCACGAACAATAAGTTTGTCAGAAGATTTTTTACCACGACGAGTTTTCTTACCAAGCGTAGGTTTACCCCATGGTGACATTGGAGATGGTCTGCCGATTGGAGCACGACCTTCACCACCACCGTGTGGATGATCATTAGGGTTCATTACAGAACCACGTACAGTTGGGCGAACGCCTTTCCATCTAGAACGTCCTGCTTTACCAACATTTACTAATTCATGTTGTAAATTACCCACTTGACCAATTGTTGCACGACATGTAGATAAAATCATACGTACTTCACCAGATCTTAATCTGATTAATACATATTTACCTTCTTTACCTAATACTTGAGAGCTAGCACCAGCAGAACGAGCAAGTTGTCCACCTTTACCAGGTTTTAGCTCGATGTTATGAATTACTGTCCCAACTGGAATATTTTGTAATGGTAAGGCATTACCAACTTTGATATCTGCCTCAGCACCACTTTCGACAGTTTGACCTACTTGTAATCCTTTCGGTGCGATGATATATCGTTTTTCACCATCAGCATAAACTAATAATGCAATGTTTGCTGAACGGTTTGGATCATATTGAATTGAATCAACTTTAGCAGTGATTCCATCTTTGTTACGTTTAAAATCGATAACACGGTATTGACGTTTGTGCCCACCACCATGATGGCGAACAGTCAATTTACCTTGGTTATTGCGTCCCGCTCTTTTCGGTAGCGGTTGTAATAATGACTTTTCAGGTGTTGTTTTTGTGATTTCAGCGAAATCTAAAGTAGTCATATTACGACGACCATTCGTAATTGGCTTATATTTTTTAAGAGCCATTGTCGCTTACCTCCTTATTGGTAATTTTTTAGTTAAATAAATCGATTGAACCCTCTTTTAGTTTAACAATCGCTTTTCTTCTTTTGTTTGTATAGCCTTGGTAACGGCCCATACGTTTTTTCTTAGGTTTATAGTTGATAATATTTACACTGTCAACTTTAACGTCGAAGATTTCTTCAACAGCAATTTTAACTTGTGTTTTATTTGCACGAGTATCAACATCGAAAGTGTATTTATCTTCTGCCATAGCTTCAGAAGATTTTTCAGTGATTACGGGGCGCTTAAGAACATCTCTTGCTTCCATTATGCGAGCACCTCCTCAACTTTTTTCGCAGCTGCTTCTGTAATGATTACACTGTCAGCGCTTGTTAGATCAAGTACATTTAATCCTTGAGCAGTTGTAACTTGAACACCAGGGATGTTACGTGCTGATAATTCAACATTTACATCTTCGTTTTCTGTTACAACTAATACTTTCTTAGGTTGTTCAAGTGTAGTTAATACATTTTTGAATTCTTTTGTTTTTGGTGCTTCAAAACCAAAAGTATCTACAATTGTAAAGCTGTTTTCTTGAACTTTAAAAGATAATGCAGAACGTAATGCTAAACGACGCATTTTCTTTGGCATTTTATATGCATAGCTTCTTGGTGTTGGTCCGAATACTACACCACCACCACGCCATTGTGGCGCACGGATTGTACCTTGACGTGCACGACCTGTACCTTTTTGTCTCCATGGTTTACGTCCACCACCACGTACTGCTGAACGATTCTTAACAGCGTGAGTACCTTGGCGTAATGACGCACGTTGTAAGTTGATAGCTTCAAATAGAACGCTATTATTAGGTTCGATAGCAAATACTGCATCGTTTAATTCAACTGAACCTGATTTTGATCCGTCTACTTTTAAAACATCATAATTAGCCATTATGCAATTTCCTCCTTTCGCTTCTTAATTATTTATTACCTTTTTTAATTGAAGTTGTGATTTCTACTAAACCTTTTTTAGGTCCAGGTACATTACCTTTTACTAAAATCACACTATTTTCAGTGTCAATTTGAACGACTTCTAAGTTTTGAACAGTAACAGTGTTTCCACCCATGCGTCCTGGCATTTTTTGTCCTTTAAACACTTTTGAAGCGTCTGACGCCATACCTACTGAACCTGGTGCTCTATGGAAATGAGAACCGTGAGCCATTGGTCCACGACCTTGTCCATGACGTTTAATAGCACCTTGGAAACCTTTACCTTTTGAAACGCCTGTAACATCAATGATGTCACCAGTTTCGAATGTATCAACTGAGACTTCTTGACCTACTTCGTATTCGTCAACGTTAACGTTACGGAATTCACGAATGAAGCGCTTAGGTGCTGTGTCAGCTTTTTTAGCATGACCTTCAGCTGGTTTATTAGCATATTTATTAGATTTAGAACCTTTCTTATATGCTTGTTTATCTTCAAAACCTACTTGGATAGCATTATAACCATCAACTTCTTCAGTTTTCTTTTGTAATACAACGTTTTGACTAGCTTCTACAACTGTTACAGGGATTAATTCACCATTTTCACCGAAAACTTGTGTCATCCCAATTTTTCTTCCTAAGATTCCTTTGGTCATCGAAAGTCCACCTCCTATATTGTTCTATTATAATTTAATTTCGATGTCTACACCTGATGGTAAGTTTAAGCCCATTAGAGCATCTACCGTTTTAGGTGTTGGGTTAACAATGTCGATTAAACGTTTATGAGTACGTTGTTCGAATTGTTCACGAGAATCTTTGTACTTATGCACAGCACGAATAATTGTATAAACTGATTTTTCTGTTGGTAACGGAATCGGTCCAGAAACATCTGCACCAGAACGTTTTGCAGTTTCAACAATTTTTTCTGCTGATTGATCAATCACACGATGATCATAAGCTTTTAATCTGATTCTGATTTTTTGTTTTGCCATAATTTTCCCTCCTTATTCGTCTACATTTAAGTGATAGACTTCTCCACGAAAACTATCTCACACAACGCCATGGCAAAGCGGCCGGGTGTGTCAGTAACCTTTCGCTTCATCGCTTTTCATAAAGTCCAACATTAGATATAATACATGAAAAACATTGATGATTCAAGGTTTTTCAGTAATCTTATATATAACTGTCTAACACATACTTGATAATTGTACTTTAAATGATGATGTTGTTCAACCATTTTAGAGAATTTTTTTTACTTTTTATTTTCTTTCACTAAACATTCTAAATCAAATCAATATTATTATTCTCAATTATTATATATAATAGTAGTTGAATGGGAGTGATAATATGAAAAATGGAGTGAAAATGTCTTTGGCAATCATCGGAGTCTTTCTTATTGTTTGTGAATTTTTCTATGGTATTCCATTTCTAGGAGGCAGTGTAATTCTAAGTTTTGGATGGCAACCATTGTTGTTTAACGCTCTTCTATATCTTGTACTCATCATTATTTTATTAGTGGATTCACAGAACTCAATTAAACCTATGTTTGTCATTCCATTCTTAGGCTTAATAGGGTCTTTCATAGCGTTCTTACCAGTGATAGGTATGGTAATTCATTGGATTTTATTCTTCTTAATGATTTTCTTTGTATTTATTGTCTTGGTTGCACCCACTTATATCCCTAATAAAAATGCGAGGGTCGTTTATACTCAATATAAAGAACGGATTAAAGAAGATAATGATTAAAATTCATACTAATATACAAAAAGGAGCTGAAACTTCAACGTTTCAACTCCTTTTTATTATTTATGAACGAATATAAAATATAATATGAACAAAGCCATTAAAAAGTACATAATAGGATGAACTTCTTTATATTTTTTAGTAATAATCATTGTTATTGGATAAAAAATAAATCCACATGCAATACCAGTGGCAATAGAATAAGACAATGGCATCATAATGATTGTAATAAAAGCTGGTACCGCAACTTCAAATTGCTTCCAATTTATATCAGCAAAATTAGCCGCCATCAGTACACCTACTACGACTAAAGCAGGTGTAGTTACTGCACTTGTTACAACTTCAATTAACGGACTGAAGAATAATGCTAATAAGAAACAAACACCCGTAACTATACTTGCAAATCCTGTTCTAGCACCTACAGCTACACCAGAAGTAGACTCAATATATGATGTTGTGGTAGTTGTACCAAACACAGACCCTACAATAGTCGCTAAAGAGTCAGAGAATAACGCTCTTCCAGCTCTCGGTAATTTGTTATCTTTCATCAATCCTGCTTGCGTGGCAACAGCTACTAACGTACCCGCTGTATCAAAGAAATCAATGAATAAGAACGTCAAAATAACAATTAGGAATTGAATTGTAAACAGTTGACCAGGATCTTTAAATGATTCAAATGCCGCACCAAAGGTTGGCTTGATACTTGGCACTTCTCCAATTATTCCTGATGGTGGATGAATTTGACCAGTCAGCATACCCGCTACGGCAGTTACAATCATACCTACAAAAATTGAACCAGGAACCTTCATAGCATATAAAATGACCGTAACAATAATTCCGAAAATAGCTAAAAGTACTGGTGCCTCAGTCAAATGTCCTAGTTTTACTAAAGTTGAATCACTTTTAATTATTATCCCTGAACTTTGTAACCCCACAAATGTGATAAATAAACCAATCCCTGCCGAAACAGCTAGCTTCATTTGATGAGGGATAGCATTGATAATAACTTCTCTTAAACCAGTAACAGTAAGTAATGCAAAGAATATACCAGAAAATAGAACACCTGTTAATCCCACTTGCCAAGGAATTCCCATAGTTAATACTACTGTAAAAGCAAAAAATGCATTTAACCCCATACCAGGTGCTAAAGCTATTGGATATTTAGCAATTAATCCCATAAATAATGATCCAACAAACGCTGCTAAAGCTGTCGCTACAAAGATTGCTCCTTGGTCCATCTTCATATCACTTGTTGCACCTTTTACACCAGCTAAACTTAAAATTTGCGGGTTTACAGCTAGAATATATGCCATTGATAGGAAGGTCGTAATTCCACCTAAAATTTCATTTTTATAACTTGTCCCATGCTTATCAAACTGGAAGTACTTTTTCACAATGAATGCTCCTTTATTTGAAATACTTTAATAGTTTAATATCAAATTTCTTAAAAAACAATACCAAAAACGAACTTTTTAGTCTGAAGTCACAAAGAAGTTCGATATTTATCTACAATTTGAGATTTTTCAGAGCATCTTTAAATGGATTATTGTCGATTTCCTCTTTTTTATTTATATATTTTTTCATTTCCTTACGTGACACTTTACCATTCGTTTTTTCTCTCATTCTTTTGTCCATTTGTGATTGAGTTTCTGTATGGCCACATACACATCTATAAACAGCTTCTTTTCCTTTACCGAATAAGGTCATTTTTTTCTTACAATTAGGGCAACGTGCATTGGTCTTTCGTTGAATATTTTTCTTAGTTTTACATTTTGGATCTTGACATACAAGCATCTGTCCATTTTTAGTTTTGACTTTAATCATAAACTTACCACATGTTGGACACTCAGTTGTTGTTAAATTATCATGTTTATATTTTTGCTCACTGCTTTTAATTTTATTTACCACTTTAAATGTAAAGTTTTTCATTTCTTGTATGAATTTCTGAGAATTATATTTCCCCTTTTCGATAAGCATTAATTTTTCTTCCCATTGGGCTGTTAGTATAGGTGAGGTTAATTCACTTGGAGACAATTCTAAAATTTGTTTTCCTTTTGATGTAACTTTAATTTTGCCATCTCGCGACTCTAAAGCATTCATGTTAAATAACTTTTCTATAATATCAGCCCTAGTTGCTACAGTTCCAATCCCCCCCGTATGTTTAAGTGTTTTTGCATACTTTTTATCATTCAAATCAATATGATTTTGTGGATTCTCCATGGCTTTAAGTAATGAACCTTCATTAAAATATTCCGGTGCCTTTGTTTCATGTTCATGAATCTCAATACGATGTACATTAAATAACTGACCTTCTTTAAAAGAATGCGTTAAAGTATTCGAGGAGGGTTGATCTTTTAACGCTTTATATCCTAATTGTTTAGGTATTTTCTCTTTTAAAACAAAATGGTAACCTTTCAGTTGTGCATGGATTGTTAAAACTTCATATAAATAAGGATTCATTAAATTTTCTAAAAATCTTTCTGCTATTAGCATATAAATTTTAAACTCTCGTTGACTCAATTGTTCAATTGAAGGTCTAACTTCCGTAGGAATAATCGCATGATGATCTGAAACTTTTTGATTATTAAAAATATGCATTTTAGAAGAAAAGGTCTCAGATATTAAATCTCGAACATGAGATTTATAATCTGTAGCTAGAATTGCTCTTAATCGTTCTTGAATTGTATCGACCATATCATGTGTTAAATAATTAGAATCTGTACGGGGATAGGTTACTAACTTATGTCTCTCATATAAATGTTGTAATGTATTTAGTGTCTCCTTTGGCCCCATCTTGTAACGTTTATATGCCTCTTGTTGTAAATCTGTTAAATTAAATAAAGGTTGCGCGTAAGATTTCTTATTTTTTCCTTTAACTTCTAATATTTTTCCTTCTTGATGTTTAATTTCATGTTCAATCAATTCTAATTCTTTTTTATCTTTATATCGCTTTTGTTGGTTAAGATTTAAATCGTAACCATCAACATTAATGGATAACGTGTAATATTTTTCAGATTTAAAATAGTTAATCTCATCTTGTCTTGATTTAACTAACTGTATTGTTGGAGTTTGTACGCGACCTAATGATAATTGCGCATCATATTTTGTCGTTAGTGCACGTGTTGCATTAATCCCTACTATCCAATCTGCTTCACTTCGTGCAAGTGCTGCTTTATATAAATTTTGATACGCGTTGCCATTTTTCAACTGTTTAAATCCTTCTTGTATGGCTTTTTTTGTAACTGAACTAATCCACAAACGCTTGATTGGTTTTTTATTACCTACTTTATCTAAAATAAGACGAGCTACAAGTTCACCTTCTCGTCCAGCATCTGTTGCTATAATAATTTCTTTAACATTTTTATCTAAAATTAAAGATTTTACAACTTTAAATTGTCTATTTGTTTTACTAATCACTACTGTTTTCATTTTCTTAGGAATGATAGGTAAATCTTCTAAATTCCATTCTTTATATGAAGGGTTATATTGTTCAGGCGTTGCATTTGTCACAAGATGCCCCAATGCCCAAGTCACAATATACTGTTTCCCTTCTATATAACCATTACTTTTTTGTTGAAGATTCAAAGCATTAGCGATATCTCTTCCAACCGATGGTTTTTCAGCTAAGATTAAAGATTTCATTTTAATTTTCCTTTCACATTTATAAAGTACATCATGTTATAGAATTACATACATTGTAACATGTATCTTTTTTTGTATATTACTATATATAAAATTAATTAAGATAGTTATATATATGTACATATCTTGTTCAATCATATTATTCAAAAACTCATTATCTCTTATTATGAATATTTTCCTTACTAAAAATTTCAGCACTTTTAAGGTGTTGTTTTTTACTTCTTTTTTTAATTACTATAGAATGACTTCGAGTGTAATTGGGACACTTAATTTTGTTCTTAGGAGAGTGAGTAATAAGTGCAAATTGTAGATTTTTTGATAGCACTTTTACCAGCCCTGTTTTGGGGTAGTGTAGTCATTATAAATGTTTTTGTAGGTGGTGGACCATATAATCAGATTCGAGGTACAACTTTAGGGACACTTTTTATCGGATTTTCTCTACTAGCTACTGGACACGCAGCGTTTGATAATCTAACAGTAATTATTGTCGGTTTAGTATCAGGAGCTCTATGGGCTTTTGGTCAAGGAAATCAATTAAAATCAGTGCATTTAATAGGTGTATCTAAAACGATGCCTATTTCAACGGGTATGCAACTTGTCGGTACCACTCTATTTAGCGCTATTTTCTTAGGTGAATGGAGCACGATTGTTCAAGTAGTGCTGGGACTTATAGCAATGATTTTATTGGTTGTAGGTATTTCTTTAACATCACTTAAAGCCAAAAGTGAAGGCAAATCCGATAACCCGGAATTTAAAAAAGCAATGGGAATATTACTTCTATCAACAATCGGTTACGTAGGTTATGTAGTTCTTGGAGATATTTTTGGAGTAAGCGGTACAGATGCTCTCTTCTTCCAATCAATTGGTATGGCAATTGGAGGATTAGTTCTTTCAATGAACCATAATACTTCAATTAAATCTACTGCTTTAAATCTTATACCAGGTGTTATCTGGGGTATCGGTAACTTATTTATGTTTTATTCACAACCTAAAGTTGGTGTTGCAACTAGTTTCTCATTATCACAACTCCTAGTTATTGTTTCAACTTTAGGGGGTATCTTTATTCTAGGGGAGAAAAAAGATCGTCGCCAAATGATTGGTATTTGGTCAGGTATTATTGTTATAGTTATAGCTTCAATCATTTTAGGCAACTTAAAATAGAATTTTAAACTTTAGGGAGGTAACATAATGTTTGAAGAATTAGAAAATAAAGTGGTTCTTGTTACCGGAGCTGCCACTGGAATTGGCAAATCTATTGCTGAAAACTTTGGTAAAGCTAAGGCCAAGGTTGTTATAAATTACCGTTCTGATCGACATCATGATGAAATTGAGGAAATTAAACAAACTGTTGCTAAATTTGGTGGTCAAACATTGGTGGTTCAAGGTGATGTTTCAATTGAAGAAGATATTAAACGAATGATCGAAACAACAATTAATCACTTTGGAACTTTAGACATTATAATTAATAATGCTGGATTCGAAAATTCAATCCCAACTCATGAAATGTCGATTGATGACTGGCAAAAAGTGATTGACATAAACTTAACTGGCGCCTTTGTAGGTTCAAGAGAAGCCATCAATCAATTTTTAAAGGAAAACAAAAAAGGTACTATTATTAACATTTCAAGTGTTCATGACACTATTCCATGGCCTAATTATGTACACTATGCCGCAAGTAAAGGTGGCTTAAAATTAATGATGGAAACAATGTCAATGGAATATGCTCAGTATGGTATTCGTATTAATAATATATCCCCAGGGGCAATTTTTACTGAACACACTGAAGAAAAATTTTCTGACCCAACGACGCGTGAAGAAACAATAAAAATGATACCCGCACGTGAAATTGGAAATGCTCAAGATATAGCTAATGCAGTACTATTCCTATCTTCAGATCTTGCAAGTTATATACACGGTACAACATTGTACGTTGATGGTGGCATGATGAACTATCCAGCATTTATGGGTGGTAAAGGCTAAGTTGCATTTTTTCAATTTTAACTAGAAATAAAGTGTCATCATTTGATAGTGAATAGTAGTCTTAAAAAGCATCAGTCATCGGCTGAATATAAGTTACAAACTATAATAAAAAAGCTATGAAGATATCTACAATGATATATTTCTTCATAGCTTTTTTTAGTTATATATAAATGAGCATATTAATTGTACAATCAATTTTTATACAAATACAGCTTGATAAATATACAAAATGATAATGCTAATAATAATGGTTAAATTAGTTACCATTCCAACAAACGGTAATGTCTTATATTTGAATTGAATCGAATACGGTATAATTGCTACTCCTACTGGTAATAACCACGTTATAAGCAAGGTTGTTTTAATCATATCATCAGATACAGGTAATAAAAAGTGAACTAGTGTTCCAGCTAACACACCTAACCCGTAATGTAAACAAAGATATTTTATTGTTACAGGGAGGTATTCTCTCTCAATACTAAAATTAAGCATTACACCTAATAATATCATGGATAAAGGCATATTCGCCTTTGATAATACACTAAAGAAATCAATAGCTGGTTGCCATATATGAATATGAGACATATTCAATCCAAACATAATCATATAGGTTACTAATGGGACTGATTGAACTAATTTTTTCCCTAAAAATTTGAAGTTAAATTGGTCACTACCTTCGCTATAATAACTTCCTACAAAATAAGTAATACCAAACATGATAATGGCCCCACCAATATCAACCATTCCAAAATATATCATACCTTTAGATGGCCATATCGCTTCAACCAAAGGATATGCAAATAAACCAATATTCATGGATCCAGTCATCATACCAACAGAACCACGCATATGGTTATCATATTTTCTAAAGAACCAAATTACAATAATTTTAGCTACTATACCGTAAATAATCATCATTATAGGCAATATTGAAAAAGATACATCTAATTTCGCACTATTTAAGTTAACTATAACGAGTGAAGGTAATGTAACATTTAACACTAAAGTTGAAAGTACTTGACTATCAGTTGCTTTCAAGTAATTCATACGTTTAAGAAAATAACCAAGTACTATTAATAATATAATTATGACAAATTGTTCAGTCACATTGATTCCTTCTTTCTAGTTTATACAAATAAGTACTTTGATATCGTGTCCCTCTTATTTAGAAGTGTCGTATTTCGTGATATAATCTTTATTAAATGTAAAAATTACTACTATTAACTCTATGAAGAGGAGAATGATACGATGGACTTGAATTCAAAGTTATCAGAACTTAAATATGATTATACACGATTACAAAACGATTTAGAAAAACGTGAGTCGCTTCATCAAGATATTGACCCTCTACTTAAACAACTTGAAAATATTGAACAAGAAATCGCCTATGTACGTTCAAAATTAAATCAACAATCCTAAAATTTAGCACGTTGATTGTTTAACCCATAAGTATAAATTTAAACTACAAAATTTATTAAAATTTTTTTGCCAATTTTAGATGACATTAGAATCTAAAAATCAATGTTTTAAACATTGTTACCATATTGACAATCAATAAGCGATTTAACAAACACGTATTTCTAGAATTTTTAAATTTTGGTTTACAAAGCAACGTATGAAGCTACGATAACCAATTAATACGACTCATCTCTACTCGCATTCTAGTCATATGATTTTTATCGTGCTAATATATTATTCGTAATAGAAAGGGTGGCTTTTTATGAAACTTTATCTTATTTTATTGCCTGTTTTATACTTAATTGTTTCGTACATTAGTATTTTTAAAATGCATTCTGTCATAACTCGAATCTTGAGAATTGTTATGGGCATATTGTTACTATTTGTAGTTGCTTTGACGACGTTACAGTTCCCTAAAGAAAATTGGTGGGTATTTGTCGTTTTATTACTTTTAGTTGGTAATGTTGAAGTGACTGGTTTTAAAGAATTAAAAGATGATAAAAAAGGTGTTAGCATCTTAAATATCTTATCACTTTTATTATTTGTTATATTTATTATTTTAATTTTTATATTATATTAAATAATAAAAAAGACTTAGGTAAGTATAATCATCTTACCTAAGTCTTTTTTTACATATTAAATTTTTTAGTAAGTTTATTTTTTAAAGTGAATAAAATTTCGTACATAACCGGTACTACAAATAGTGTGAGTAGCGTTGAAGAAATTAATCCACCTATTACTGTTGCAGCCATACCTTTGGAAATTAATATTGAACTGTCTTGACCAAATAACAATGGTACTAGTGCACCTATTGTTGCAATTGCTGTCATTAATATGGGTCTTATTCGTGTACCCCCCGCTTCTATCAATGCCGGTTTCATCGGCATACCTTGTTTTTCATTGTTAATGACACGATCGATTAATACTATAGCATTCGTAACAACGATACCAATTAACATAAGCATACCTATTAAACTTGGAACTGAAATGGTTTCTCCAGTAATGATGAGTGCCAGTACTACACCGATAACCGTAAATGGTAATGAGAATAAGATTGTAAATGGTGCCAGACCACCTCTAAATGTAATAACTAAAATTAAATAAACTATGATAATTGCTGCTATCATCGCCATTGCAAGCTGAGAAATAGCCTTATCAATGTCATCAGTAGCACCGCCGACATTAATTTTAATATGACCAGGTTTCTCAAGATCTTTCACTTTAGCCATGACTTGTTGAGATTTACCACCCACATCTTTATCAGTCACTTTACCTGTAACAGTCGTAGCATAATCGCCATCTTCTTGTGTCAGTTTACTTGGTGTATATGATTTTTTGAGAGATGCTATTTCACTAAGTTTAATCGTACCGCCCGTAGGCTTATTTAGTTTAATGTTTTTAATTTTTTGAGAAGACCAATCTGTTTGCTTATTTTGTTTGACCTTTACATCGACAGATTTACCCTTTTCATTAACTGTAGAAATTGTTTTCTCAGGTAAGTTTTCATTAAGATTCATCGCAAGTTGTGCAGCAGAAATACCATTATCTGCAGCTTTATTTTGGTCAACTTTTATTTCATATTGGTCATACGTCTGTGATAAATCAGATTTAACATTCGTTATGCCTTTAATATCAGTCATCATTTTCTCTACACGGTTGACTGTATCTTTCATTGCACTTGTATTAGGTCCTTTGACAGTTACTTCAACAGAATTATTACCTGCTCCTGTTCCTAAATCTTGATTTTTCCATTCTCCAGGTTGTTTAAATGTCTCGATATGTTTAAGTACTTTATCAGGCTCTTCGTCAAAATTAGGCGTGTCAGATTGATATTTAATCATAATTGCCATGCTGTTAGTACTACCAGTAGGATCTTGTGGTGTAGGACCACCTATTGAATATTGAACAGTTTCTACTTTAGCTTTTTTATCTAAATAATTTTGTACTTCTTCAGCATGTTGTGTTACAGATTTCTGTGTTTCTCCAGGTTTTGGAGTATATGTTAGAGCTAAAAATTTATTATCTCCAGTTGAAATATAACTCGTTCCTAGATTTCTTGCGCCTATGACCACACTTCCAACTAAAATAAAAATACTAACTATAAGCACAATCCATTTATGATTAAGTGACCAATTCAAAGCGCTTCGATAGGCACTCCCAACTGCTCCTAGACCTCCCTTTTGTTCCCTATTTTTAACTCCATTTTTAAAAAATGTTGCACCTAAAGAAGGCACTAGGGTAATCGAAACAAGTAGTGAAGCTAATAAACTAAAAGTAATAGCTAGCGCAAATGGTCTAAACATTTCACCTACTGAACCTGACACAAACACTAGTGGTAAAAACACTACAATAGTAACAAGGGTCGATGACATAATAGGTTTAAATACTTCTCTAGTAGCGCTTATAATTAAATTTTCCCCTTTGAGCTTCTCATTCGGATCAGATAATCTTCTAAATATATTCTCAACGACAACTATAGAATCATCTATAACTCGCCCGATTGCAACCGTTAATGCACCTAAAGTAAGAATATTTAATGATACGTTGCTTAATTTTAATGCTATGAGCGCAATTAATATTGACATTGGTATAGATACAATTGAAATAGCTGTAGTTCTTATATTTCTTAAAAACAGAAGAATAACAATAATAGCAACGATCGTACCGAGAGCGGCCTTTTCAACCATAGTATAAAGAGAATCTTCAATAGGTTTAGCAGTATCCATAGTTTTAATAGATTTCATTCCACTCTCATTACGTACAAATTCATCTACTTTTTTCTGAACTTCTCTCGCAACTTGCACAGTATTAGCATCTTGTGATTTCATAATTTGTAAGTTAACAGCATCTTTTCCATTTGTCTTGGATATAGAAGTACGTTCATCACCGACACTAATATCTGCTAAATCTTTAAGTGGTACAGATGGCATTTGGCCTTTTTGTGCCATATGAGTTGAACTATTAGTCGAGCGAGTATTATCACTTGGCATTAGACTATCACTGTCGGAATCGCTATCATTTTGTACAGATTGTCCAGAAATAGATAAAGGGATTTTAAGATTTTTAAAAGCGTCTACAGATTTAAATTGACCATCAACAATAATAGATTTATTACTCTTATTAAATTGGAAAAGTCCTAATGGCGTTTCACGTGTAGCCGTTTTTATATAGTTCTCAACATCATTTGCAGTTAAACCTTTTTCATCTAAATTTTTTTGTTTAAACTTTAACGATACTTCACGATTAGTTTGACCGTTTAATTGTGCATTTTGCACACCATCAATGGTTTGCAATTTTGGTACGAGCTGTTGATTTAACTTATTAGTAACGTCTTTTAACTTTTGATTATTACTTGAAAAAGAATATGCCACAATTGGAAAAGCATCCATAGAGTTCCTTGTTAATTCAGGTTCACCAACGCCGTCTTTAAACTTAATTTTATCGATTTCTTTTTTTAATTGTTCTTCAGCTTTATCCATATCTGTACCATTATCATATTCTACAGTTACTATAGAAGCATTTGGTATAGATTCGGTCTTCACACTATTTACGTAGGCCAACGAACGTACTTGATTATCAATCTTGCTACTTATTTCATCTTGTGTTGACTGGGGTGTTGCTCCAGACATTGTAGTTTGAACTGAAATAACTGGATTTTCAACATCTGGTAATAATTCAAGTTTTAATTTGGCGCTTGAATAAACACCACCTAATATAATTAAAACTACCATCAAAAAAATAGCGAATTTATTACCTAACGAAAATTGTAATAATTTTTTAATCATGCAATTTTTCCTTTCTTATAAAAAATCTGAACGCTCTCAATTTATCATAGAAGCGTTCAGATCTGAATGTAGTAGTTATTTACCTTTAAGTTTACGTGATATTTTAATTTTGGCTTTCGTTAAACGAGGTTTCACTTTCTCAACTAAATGATATAACGGTTGATTTAATACATAATCAAATTCTCCAATTTTTTCACTTAAATATGTACCCCAAACTCGTTTAAATGCCCACAGCCCATAATGTTCTGAATCTTTATCAGGATCATTATCTGTACCACCAAAGTCATAGGTTGTTGCACCATGCTCTCGTGCATATTTCATCATTTCAAATTGCATGTGATGGTTTGGTAAGAAATCACGATAGTCATTCGATGAAGCACCATAGAGATAGTACGATTTGTTTCCTGCAAACATTAAGAGCGCACCTGACAAGTAAATACCTTCTGGCTCGCTTTTTTCAAGTTCTGTTAAATCAGATTTTAATTCATTTGTTTTTTTAATTTTATTTTCAATATCATTAAGTTTATTGAGTGTCTTTTTATCTTGCTTTTTTGATTGTAATTTCTCTTTCTCAGCTAATTGTGCTTCAAGGTCTTGATTAACCATATCTAATACTGGCTTGGGCTCTAATTTAACAAGGAAGAGTTCTGCATCACCGTCTTCATGAAGTGCATCATATATATTTTCAAAATAACTAATATCTCTAGTTAAAAAACCATCTCTCTCTCCAGTTATCTTCATTAAATTAGCAAAGACTTTAAGCCCCTCGCGATTTGACCGTTCTACTTTAGTTCCACGCTTAAGCGCAAGTCTTACTTTTGAACGATTTCGACGTTCGAAACTTTGAACTAATTCATCATCTGTTTTATCGATAGGCGTAATCATAGTCATTCTTGGTTGAATATAGTCTTTAGATAATCCTTCTTTAAAACCTTTATGTTTAAACCCAAGCTCACGTAAATTTTTAAGTGCTTCTGCACCTTTATCAACTTCGACATCGGGATCTATTTTGATAGCATACGACTTTTCATCTCTTGCTACTTCTTTAGCATAGCTAAGTAGAGCTTCTAACACTTCTTTATTATTATAATCAGCTACAAATCCCCTAGATACATAGCATAAAGTGTATGGGAGTTTAGGTATTTTTTTGAATAGTAGCTGGCCAACACCTTTAATTTGACCATTTTCACCGACAGCAATTCTTCTCGAATACCATCCTGTTAATTTTTTCGTATCTGCCCACTTAGATAATTGTAATAAATCACCATTGGGATGAGATTTCACAAATGCGTCATGTTGTTGATTAGTGATGTTCATCTTTTCCATGGTTTAAAATATCTCCTTTATTTTACAGTAATTTTAATTATACATCTTAATAAGAACGATGTCGACGATGTCACTTTCAAACCGTTTTAGTTCTTTCAATACTATTACCCTTGATATAATGGTTACTAACAACTAGTAAAGAGGTTTTTATATGAGAAAGTTTATTTTATTATTATTTATTATCCTAAATCTCGTAGCAATCATTATTACAATCAATCACCCACTAACAATTTCATATTTTAGTCTTCGTGTCATCTTCGTAGCATTTATATTTATTATATCCATATTTTTTATTTTTTTACGTACTACAAACTATGAATTGATTCTAAGTATTTTATCTACCGTTTTCGCTTTCGTACACATCGGTTTAATTATTCACAGTGCATATCTATATTTATACTAGTTGGGTGGCTCAAAACGATATTTAGCACCACGTATAAATATTGAGTATGGAGCTGTGGCATGGATATCGGTCATTATTAATGTATGAAAACCGGAATCTTTGCCGTCTTCTATTTTATAAATAACTTTATCAGTTTCTAATTTGAGATCAGTAGATGTAGCTGTTTCATTTACTATTTTCATTTTATACCATTCTTTCCAAAGACTTACTGTTGTTTCACGTTGAGTACTAGTAATAATCACCTCTTTAATTTCAAATTCTGACAAGTTGAAATTATGTATTTGTGATAGGTTTTGCTTTCTGCTGTTATCCCATTCTATAAAGAAAGGTGGTTTGACTCTATAGTCAGGGTTAGCAATATATAGCAATCTCCAACGTAATTGATGCCCCTTCTTATTTTCTCTTTCCATGTCAATAGGACCAATTACATCAACGCCTCTATTTTCTAAAGTACTTTTAACTTGATCTATATCCTTTGTTCTAAAACAAATACCTTTAAAGCCTTGTTTAAAATGATCCTGCACTATTTTTGTAGCAAATGATACACGACCTTCTTCAGTTTTAGCTACATTGTTAAGTTTTGACTCATTTTCAACATCTAGCAATTCGATATAACTATTTTTAATCGGTGCTATTTGATTAAAGGTGCCCAAATGATGATGTCTTCCACCATTTTGCAATTCTAATATTTCTCCAGGAAACTTAAATGACTCTAATTGATGTAAATAGTGAATGATATGGTCTAATTTTAAGTTCAACTTTATCCCCTCCACATGTTATTGCTCATTTTAACAAAATCTAACTTTAATTACTTTAAATATTAAAAAGGAATCAAAGACCATTGCAAAATTCACATTTTAGTCATATAATTGTCTCTGTCTTTTAAATGGTTAGCTAGGCTAACTAATATAACAATGAGGTGTTAGATATTTTAACCAATGAATTTTTCAATAGTTTTATAGGTATATATAGACCCTATATTAAACTTACACAACCTATATTAGATCAGCATCAGATTCATACTGGCCAATGGCTTGTGCTAAGAGATATCGCCAATTATCAACCTACTACACTTGTAAAAATTTCTCATCGTCGTTCAATAGAAAAACCTACAACACGAAAGTTGATTAAAGTATTGTTAGACAATGGTTGGGTTATGACAAAAACAGGAGTTGATAAGAGAGAGAAATTATTAAGTTTAACTGACAAAGGTCAAAGCCTCTTTGAAACTATTAATAAAAAGGTCACTGTCATTCAACAAGATATTATAAAAAAAACTGGATTAACTGATGAGCAAGTATTTGATATTACAAATGCGATGTCTCAAATTCATGAAGCAATGATAAAGGAGGAACAGTAATGAATCAGTCTACAATAACTAAAGACCCCATCTTTACAAAGAGTTTTAATATTAACTTTGCTATTAACTTTTTTGTTTATCTATGTATGTATTTATTAATTGTCGTTATCGCGAGCTATAGTAAATCAGAATACCATGCTTCTGATTCTGTTGCTGGACTCGTAGTCGGACTTTTTATAGTAGGATCATTAATAGGTCGATTTGTAACAGGTAAATACGTCAATCGATTTGGTCCAAAAAAAATTCTCATTTTTGGTTTAATATGTTTAGTAGTAACACAGCTACTTTATTTTATACCTGGTTCTGTTTGGTTCTTAATGATGGTGCGTTTACTGAACGGCTTAGCAACAGCGGTTGCCACAACTGCTACAGGAACAATAGCAGCATATATTACACCACCTACACGCAAAAGTGAAGGTATCAGTTTATTCTCATTAAGTTTGGTGTTGGGAACCGCTATTGGCCCATTTTTTGGTATGTTATTGATGAATTCCTTTTCTATCAATATTTTATTTACTATTTGTGTAATTTTAGGTGTCATAAGTGGTCTATTATCACTGTTAATTAAAATTAATTTCACAACAGTTAAAGAAAACACAATTACACATAAACGGTTTAATTTGGCTCATTTTGTAGCCAAAGAAGCCATTCCGGTAGCATTCGTCATGTTATTAATCGGTGTTACTTACGCTGCTATTTTAACTTATTTACAGGCTTTTGCTGTTGAAAGAGATCTAGTTACATCAGCAAGTTACTTTTTCATTTTTTACGCTATTGCGTCCCTCATAACAAGACCTATTGCTGGAAGATTGATGGATGATAAAAACGAAAATGTAGTTGTTTATCCAGCATTTATCTTCTTAGTATTATCTTTTGTTCTACTGATGCTTAGTTTTAACGGATGGGTATTACTTATTGCAGGTATCGCATTAGGAATTGGTTATGGTAACTTGTCATCTTCTATGCAAGCTATCGCAATAAAAGTATCTCCATCAAATAAATATGGCTTAGCTACATCAACTTACTTTATTGGTTTAGATATAGGAATTGGATTTGGACCATCCTTACTAGGTCTTTTCACACATACGATTTCTTATAGTCAATTATATGGAATCATGGGTATTTTAGGATTTGCAACTTTAGTCATCTATATTATTGTTCACGGACGTAAGGTTCACAGCACTGCATATTAACTGCTAGATTTTTTTAAAAACTTCTAAGTTAACAAACCTAAATATGCCAAAGTGACTTTTATGTAAATTTTATTCCAACATCGCTATATCACTCATATTAGGATATAAATAATAACAAAAATAGCAGTTACCTTAATATTCATAAGGTAGCTGCTATTTTATAATTTATTTAGTCACTTTTAGATTTAAAATTTACTGTCCTTAATTTGCAATACTAATTGTTTCAATTTCTCCAGTCATTTTGTCCAATAATTTCTTTTGCTTTGCATCGAAGAAATAGTAAACTTGTCTTTCATCGGTTTCTGAGCGTAATTTAGAAATGAGTTCTTTCTTATAGATTTTACGAATAATCACATCAATTTTACTAGTATCCCATAACATCTCGAAATGTAATGTGTCTCGTAACTCTTTACCACTAATTTTAGTGTCTGCATAAACCTTGTAAAGAACTACAAATTCTTCAATAGAAATACGATATGTTGTTTTAAGCCAATGCTTTAATTGACTTAATTCTCTCTCTGATTCAATAAAACGTTGTACTTTGTTACTCATAATAATATGCCTCCTAAGTTGATTCTTGGATGTTGTGTTTGTGTGATAAAACTCAATTGCTTATTTTTATTATATTACAGGTTTTGCATTTAATCTATAACAAATATTAAAATTGCCTCTAAATATTGTTTTGAAATTAAACAATTTAAACAATCAGTTATATGTTGAAAGGCATTTAAAATATCTAAATAGGTTTTGTCGTAGCTATATTAACTAACTAAATGTATAAAATTATGGATTTAAAATGTTTAACATGAAGACTTAAGCATATATTGTCTATAAATACTCAAAACTGCATTAATTGTTTCTTGCTCATTTAATATAATTTATTAGTATTATAAACTTTTGAAACTAAATTTAAATGCTTATAATATAATGTCCAAATCCCATAAGTAGTAAAATTCTAAACTACGCCTATCCACCTATATAATTCATATTAATTTTTTTCTTTCTATTATTCTCAATAGTTTGCATCGTACGCTTATCAGAGTACTGATCGTTTCTAATACTCCACAATCGTTTAAATTGTGCTTTTAAATCATCATCTGTAGCTCCATTACGTATTAAGGCTTTTACATCAAACCCTTCTGAGGTGGCAAATAAACAACCATAAAATTTACCATCTGAAGACAATCGAGCACGCGTACATGTGGAACAAAATGATTCAGATACACTCGTAATTAGACCAAATTGTGCATCACTATCTTTATGTCGAAAATATTTAGCAACTTCCCCATAATATTTAGGCGCTACAGGACTTATCTCAAAATGTTGTTCTATCATATTAAGCATTTCTTCTTTAGTTACAACTTTATTGAAATTCCATCCATTATCGTTACCTACATCCATAAATTCAATAAAACGTACTTCAATATTTTTATTTTTAAAATAATCAATCATCGGAATAATTTGATTATCATTAACCCCTTTTTGAATAACCACGTTTACTTTAACTTCAAAACCTATTGATACTGCATAATCAATTTGTTCTAAAATTGTAGACGCTTTAATATTTCTATTGTTAATTTCTTGAAAAACGTTATCCTCAATCGCATCTAAACTTACATTAATACGTCGTAAACCAGCTTGATATAAATTTTTTCCATGTTTTTTTAATAACAAGCCATTAGTAGTCAATCCAATATCCTCTATACCATCTATGAGATTTAATTGCTCTATAAGTTTATAAAGATTGCGTCGTAAGAGAGGCTCTCCTCCTGTAATTCTTATCTTTTTAACTCCTAATTGAGCATAAATCTTTGAAATTCGTGTTAATTCTTCAAAAGTAAGCAATTCATCCTTAGGTAAAAAAGTGTAATCATCTCCAAAGATTTCCTTTGGCATACAATAATCACATCTGAAATTACATCGATCAGTGACCGATATTCTTAAATCCCGTATTGGACGGCCTAATTTATCTTGTATTACCGCTTTCATTGTTGGACCTCCTTATTCATTTATCTGCATTTTTAAAGAGTCCAAATCATGCTGAAAATTAATATTCTTATACCAATAATGAGGCGAGTCAATTTCAGTAACGTCTAACCAATCTGTTGATAATTGTTTAAAGACATGCTTTAGACTTAAATGATTTGAATTTAAAGCTTTTTCAATAAAAGGAAACGTCGAAAGTGTATAAAAACCAATCGTCGGTATACATATTTGTCCTTCTTTAAATGCTACAATATCTATACGTGATTCAATTAATTTTGATACCATGAAATGATATAACCCATTCACTGCTTTACTTGTAATCATTGGTGTATCAACAGATACAATGAAAAACAATTCTTCATCCATGTATTGCTTCATCACTGAGTAAATTCCTGTTAGCGGCCCTTTATTTTGATGATGTTCGTCATCAATAATCACATATTCATATTCAAACTGAGAAGCTAATTGTGAATTAGTGCTAATGATAATGCGATTAAACATATTTGTAGATTTTAACGTTTCTATAATTTTTTGATAAAAATATTGATTATCAATTTTAGCAAAAGCTTTAGCTTTACCAAATCGGCTAGATTCTCCACCTGCTAAAATAATTGCTTTCATCTTGATCAACCCCCACTGACCGGTGGAATGAGCGCAATTGTATCTCCTGGTTGGACCATATCATCTTGTCTGACGAATTCTTCATTAACAGCAATTTGAAATTTTTTAGATTTAAGTTCTCTATGGCGTTTTAATAAATATGACTCGAATTCTTGAACAGTTAATGTCGTATCTAAATGTATTGTTTCAGTAGATCGATTGAGCAACTCTTTTAACTCTGCAAAATATAAAATTTTCATCTTGCTTACCCCTTTTTTGCTTCATTATATGTTCCCTTTTGTTGGCCTTGCCATTCAGCACCATCATCCCAAATTTCCTTTTTCCAAATTGGAACAATTTCTTTTATGCGCTCTATGGCGTATTCATTTGCTTCATATGCCGCTTTTCTATGAGGAGAAGATACTGCAATTAAAACTGCTATATCTGATATTTGTAACGGCCCAATTCGATGTACAATTGTTGTTATTGTTCCAGGCCACTTTTCTTCAATTTCTTTTCCAATTTGAGCTAATTTTTTCTCAGCCATTGGTATATAAGCCTCATATTCTAAGTGTTGTGTACGAATACCTTTAGTCCACTCTCTTACGTGACCAGTAAATACGACTACGGCACCTTGACGTTCGTTAATCGTAAAATCCCTATATTGTTCTGTTTCAATAGGTTGAGTCACGATTTCAAATTGCTTCATTTAATTCATTCCCTTATCCTTAATTAATTTGTTGAGTAAGTGCTCAAGTTGATTATTTGCTCGTGGATGATTGGTTTCTATTTTCCCTATGACGTGAGAAAGTCTTTGTAGAGTTCTTAATTCATCATTATTTTTATAAACGATAATTTTATCATAATTTTCTTCTTTAAAGCCCTCAACTAAAATGATACTACAATCAATTGTAACAGAATTTTCAATTATTTCTCTAAGCGATTGTTTCTTATTACGTGTCACTGTTTGCTGTAAATGATGCCCCTGAACAATACTTTGATCTGCGCCCGCAGCAAAATGTTTCATGTGGTCAACATCAGATGACTGTAATTCAATTTCTTCACCAATATGCCCGTGATGTTTAATTGTTGCTACTGAATAACCTCGTTCTTTTAAAAATGATATCGCATGGTTCATCAATGTAGTTTTCCCTGAATTTTTCATACCTACAATTTGTAAAATCATAGTATCAATTCCTCTTCAAAACTATTAGATTCGGTCAAAATCACATCAACAATGTTACCTGCTTTAAATCCACGTGTACCACCAGGAAGCATAATCATAGCATTAGCGTGCGCAATAGCTACAACTGCACCTGATTTATTAAATCCAGATGGTATTACTGTCATTCCAGCTTTTGTTAATGTTGCCTTAGCACGAATCAATCGTGTAAATGGGTTAGCTTTATTAAAATCTTCCATAAGTGTAGCTTTGATTATTTGCGGATAACAAGCTTTAGCTCCCATGAGCTTATTTACAGCGGGTTTAACATATAATTCAAATCCTGTATAGCAGGCTGAAGGATTTCCAGATAAGCCAAATAAATATTTACCATCTACAAATGCAACCGTAGTAACACTACCTGGTCTTTGAGCCACTTTGTTAAATAGTATCTGCGCTTGGATGGACTTGTATATTTCTGGTAAGTAATCAAAATCTCCTACCGACACACCTCCAGTAGTAATTACTAAATCATGCTCTGATAAAGCTTTTCTTACGACCTCAATACTCTTTTCTAGATTATCATGCTGAACTTTATACATTCCAACTTGTATTCCGAATTGTTTAGCTAATGCTTTAATCATCGGTCCGTTTGAATTTCGTATCTTTCCTGGTTCAAGCTCATCTTCTACTTCAAGCAATTCACTACCTGTAGCAATTACTGCAACAGTTGGTTTTCGAGACACTCGCACTTTAGTATAACCGTATGTTGCTAAGACTGCTATCACACCAGAGTTAATACGCATACCTTTATGCAGTACGATATCACCAGCATTTATTTCTTCACCTTGTAGTGAAATATTTTCTAAATGTTTAAAAGATTTTCTAATTGTAAAAGTTGTTTCAGATTCAATAGTTTGTTCAAACATTACTACTGCATCAGCTCCAGAAGGAATCTGAGCACCAGTCATTATTCGTATTGCTTGGTTTTTATCAATTGTTTTTTCTGAAACTGAACCTGCACCGATATGATCTATTACTTCAAATTCAATACGGTTTTCGCCACTTGCACCTTGTGAATCTTCACTTCTAATTGCAAATCCATCATAAGGTGATTTATTAAACCTTGGTATATCATAGGTCGCAACAATATCTTCAGCAAGAATATGTCCTAAACTTTCATCTAAATTAACATTGATATTCTTCACTTCTACATGTTGTTTCATAATACGATTAATTGCTTCTTTAACTGATATTGGCGTTCTTTTCTCTACAGACATACACTCATCTCCAAAAAATATTAATTTTCATGATATACTTACTCCTAATAGGAGGGAAAAAATGACTCATTTCACACATATTAATAAACAAGGTAATGCTAAAATGGTTGATGTTTCTAATAAGAAAATTACAAAACGTGTAGCAGAAGCACACTCAAGTATAATAGTTAATGAAAAAATTTATAGACAAATTACTCAAAATACTAATAGTAAAGGAAATGTACTTAATACTGCGCAAATTGCTGGTATCATGGCAGCTAAAAACACTTCTACAATCATTCCAATGTGTCATCCATTACCACTTACAGGTATAGATGTATCCTTCAAATGGGGTTCAAATAATGATGATTCATATCGTTTAAATATTACAGCGGTCGTGTCTACAACAGGCAAAACTGGTGTTGAAATGGAAGCATTGACTGCTGCTTCAGTTACAGC
This sequence comes from Staphylococcus sp. MSU001, assembly GCF_052976705.1. Taxonomy (NCBI): domain Bacteria; kingdom Bacillati; phylum Bacillota; class Bacilli; order Caryophanales; family Staphylococcaceae; genus Staphylococcus; species Staphylococcus sp. MSU001. Next base: position 20,047 of record NZ_JBRIKK010000008.1, on the reverse strand, counting down.
ACTTACAATCTACGATATGACAAAAGCTATAGACAAAGGCATGGTAATTGGCGAAACGTACTTAGAATCTAAATCTGGTGGTAAATCTGGCGACTTCCACAGAAAAAATTTATAATTCTATTCATTATATACATTAAAAATTCCTACATTATATCTAAAATCTTGAAATTACTTAATTCCTTATGTCTTTATTTAATTCAAACACTAAGTGACTCAATTCAGGTTTAATTAATTTTTCTATTGCAAGTTTAATTGCACCTGTTGAGCCAGGAAGTGCAAAAATCAAGGTATTATCACAGGTACCTGCAATAGCTCGAGTTAATAATGCTCTTGTACCAACATCTTCGGTATAACTTAAGTATCTAAATAATTCACCAAAACCTTCTAATTCTTTAGTTAATAATGGGCGAACAGCTTCTATTGTCACATCTCTTTGTGAGATACCTGTTCCTCCCGTTGTAATAATGACATCTAGTTGATTTGGTGAAGCTAACCAAAGCTTAAGTTGGTGTGTAATAGCTTCTATATCGTCTTTAACAATTCGATAATAATTAATATCAACATGATTTTCATGTTGATTTATCAAAGATTGAATCAGTTGACCACCTTTATCAGAATCATAATCTCTCGTATCCGATACAGTCAAAATTGCTACATGAATCGGTCTGTTTAAATGAATATTCTGATGTTGATGTTTGTGCATGTTTATCCACTCCCTTATATTTAACCAAATAGTTGATGCATTAATTGAATTGCTTTTTTAGGTTCTGTCGTTCCATGTATCAAAAATCTACCACCAGAAAATGCAACAATTCGATATTCTCTAAACCTAAACATTGTCATATATAAATTCGTACGATGTTGAATATGATTTCGTTCGAGAAATGATAGTAATATTTCCTGAGAAATATCAGCATTTTTATATTGAACAGTGTCTCTTCCACATAAGGTCGCGTAATCTTGTTGATGTTGATTAAGGTGTGGATATGTTGGAGCATGACCACATGTTTTACAATCTTCATTTTGCATACGACTAAAACCAAATGTATAATAATCCCCTTCCCAAATATCCCCGTAAGTGAAGTGTGTGTTAACCTTATTACCAGTCAATAACTTTAATGCATCACTGAGTTGTAAACTGGTTGTCATTGTTACAGCTGGTTGAATAACTCCAACCGTATCACATGTTAAATTAATAGATGGTAATTGAGGCATTAAGCAATTAAAACACGGTGTTTGCCCAGGAATAAACGTTGCCTGAACATATGTACTTTGAACAACACCACCATATATCCAAGGAATCTGATGTTTATAAGCAAAGTCATTAATTAACTGACGCGTATCAAAATTATCAGTTGCATCTAATATAATATCGACATCTATTCCATGTTGCTCTAAGAAATTGTAATTGACATGCTCAATATAAGCATCTATCTCTACATCTTTACGTATCTCTTTTAAAACTTTCTGTGCAGCGATTACTTTTGGTAGTACATCTTCTGCATCACGCTCTGTAAAGAGTGTTTGTCGTTGTAAGTTGCTAAATTCAATGTAGTCTCTATCAACAATAGTTAACTTATTTATTCCTGCTCTCACTAATCCCTCAGCTAAGTGTGTTCCTAACGCCCCCATACCTACTATAAGTACATGTTTTTTCTCAAGTTGACTTTGACCTTTTAAACCAATTTGCTTAAACAACACTTGTCTCGAGTATCTTTCTTGCATCAAATCCCTATACCTCTCTTTATATTTTGAATATACGAATAATTGTTAAAATTAACAGGTAAATAGCACTTCTTGCTATATTTTTATTTAATCTTCAATTGTTATAATCTTATGTGCCATTTGTTGCGCTTCATAATTTGAATGCGTTACAAATATAATGGGAATTTTCCATGCTTCGAATATTTTTAAAATTAATTTGATACCTTCTTTTTTTGTCTTATCATCTAAACTTGAAAAAGGCTCATCAAGCAAAATTAAATCGGGTTTCGTACTTAGCGCCCTAGCTAAAGCGACGCGCTGAGCTTCACCTCCTGATAAGGTCACAGGATACTTTTCAAGTAAATGCTCTATTTTTAGAGTATGAATAAGTTGATTGATATGTTCAGAAGGCTTAGTCATAAACGTTATATTGTTATAAACATTCATATTAGGGAAAAGTTGATAATCTTGAAATAAATATCCTATACGACGTTGTTGAACCTTAACATTCAAATGATGTCGTGAATCAGTTAATACACGTTTACCAACCTTTATATATGAATAATTTATAGCTTTCAAACCGGCAATTATATTTAAAATTGTTGTCTTTCCAATTCCAGATGGTCCTTGTATCGCATATATCTTAGGGAGTTGATCATCTATGTTTATATTAATTTTCGTCTGATTAAGCACACCATTCAATTTAATTGTGAGCATTTAATCAACCTCCCTAAACGTATCACGATTAACTAGATTAATAGTCGCTATGACAGTTACCGCAAATGCAACTAATACAAGCACCCATAACCAAGCTTCATTTTCTTTCCCTTGCTCCACTAAAAAATAAATTTCTAAAGGCAATGTGTTTGTTTTGTCTGGAATATAGCCAGCAACCATCAAAGTAGCACCAAATTCACCTATTGCTCTTGCAAAGCTCATCATAATACCTGCAAGAATAGAACGTTTAGATAATGGTAACACCAATTTAAAAAATATTTTTGTTTCACTTGCTCCCATGGTTCTTGCAGTATTTAACATCTTTGAATCTATACTTCGAAACCCATTCACTGTATGTTGATACATAAGGGGAAAACTAACAATGACAGATGCAATCACTGCACCTGTCAAAGTAAATACAACTGGTAAGTGTAAGATATTAGTAAAGAATTCTCCTACAGGACTTCTTGTTGAAAATATAATTAATAATATAAAACCAAGAACAGTAGGTGGTAACACAATTGGTAAAATGATAAAACTTTCTAATAGATTTACCCAATATCTATTTTTATTGTATAGCCATTTAGAAATCAATATGCCAAAAATAGTAACTATCATTGTACTAATTAAAGCAACACGAAAAGAAATCCAAAAGGACGTTAAATCAGGCATAGCTCAGAACCCCTTATACAGAAAATTGATATTCTTTAAGAATTTGTTTAGCTTTATTAGATTTTAAGAAGTTTATCCATTCTTTAGCTAATTTTTTATCTGAAGTTGCACCTGCTTTATAAGTAATTGGTTTACTTAATTTAATTTCTTCGATGACTTTAACTTTATTTGCTTTTTTCTTTTGTTGATATAAGTCTGTTTTGTATACGAATCCTTCCTGTGCGTTTCCTTTTTCTACATAATTTAATACTTGTTTTACGTCTTTAGCAAAAATAATTTTATCTTTAACATCACCATATAAATGTTGATCATCTAAATATTGTTTTGCATATTTACCTGCAGGCACTGTTTTTATTTGTCCTAGTGCGAGTTTGTCGTTTTGATTTAAATCTTTTACAGAGGTATAACTTTTATTTTTATCACCAATTAATACAAGCTGATTCTTTGCATAATTATAAGTATCATATGCTTTGTTTTTTTTCTTCAACAGATCTATATCTTTAGTGTTAGCTGACATCATGACATCTGCCGGAGCACCCGCTTCTATTTGTTGTCTTAACGCACCTGATCCGCCATAGTTAAATTTAATCTCTACATTTGGATGGTCCTTTTTAAATTCATTTCCTAATGATTTACTGACTTCAGTCAAACTTGCTGCAGCAGAAACTTGAAGTTCTTGTTTATCACCTTTTGGCGATTGTTTTTCATTCTGTTCTTTATTCAGACCTCTCTCATTGGTACAACCTGCTAATACTATACTTAATGTTAAAATAGTAATAAAAATATGTTTAATTTTCATGATAGCCTACCTCCATTTAACCTTTATTATACGCTTTAAATAATATTTGAAAAAGAAATAAAATGTGATAAATTATGTCATTATTTATACAACTAAATGTACTCGAATTGACTTTATAAAATCTTCTTAAAAGTCCTTTCCTAATAATAGGATATACAAAAGAGTGAGAAGTGAGTTACATTTAAGATAATAAGTAGTCATGATTAAAGGGGTAAAAAAATGAAAAAAGATGTGACGCAAAAACAAACTATAATCAAATTTGAGAATGGACACTTATATACAGCATCGGATTCATGTGTAACAGAGATGCCATTAACAATTAAAGTCAACGATATTGAGTTTGCAACTATTATTTGTAGTCCAAACCATTTAGAAGAATTGACTTTAGGTTTTCTTGCATCTGAAGGTATATTCTTAAAGAGGAATGACTTACAATCCATTCATATTGACGAAAGTAAAGGATTCGCTCATGTAAAACTAACTCAATCAGTAGGTCAACAATTCGAACATCCTACAAAACGTGTGCTTGCTTCCTGTTGTGGTAAAAGCAGAGCCTTTTATTTTCAAAATGATGCTGCTATTGCCAAAACATCAATGACAAACATTCAACTTCAACCCAAACAAGTTATTAATTTGATGACGCAATTACAGGATGCAAGTATTATTTTCAAACAAACGGGTGGTCTTCATAATGCTGCTATCAGTGATGGAAAAGACTTTTTTGAACATCGCCACGATATCGGACGTCATAACGCTCTTGATAAATTATACGGTTATTGTATTCAACGACATATATCGGTGAGAGATAAGGTTTTGATTTTTAGTGGCCGTATTTCATCAGAAATTTTAATCAAAGCATCTAAAATCGGTGTAGGAATTATATTATCTAAATCTGCCCCTACCTCACTTGCAATACAACTTGCAAGAGATTTAAACATTACCGCAATTGGGTTTATTCGAGAAAATCATTTTAATATCTATAGTCATCCAGAAAGAATCATAAATTAATTTTAAACTTAAATGAATTTTAAGGTTAACACTACATGTCCGATCACCTTTGAACATATAAAAAATAACCTAAGATAGATTTAATAATCCATCTTAGGTTATCACTTCGATGTAAAATTTCGATTAACTTAAATATTTTCTTTTAAAATATGATACTTAAAACCTTGATATACATATCCTTGTCTTAGATACATATCTTTAGCAGTATCTTCTCCATCTGCAACAAGAATAACAGGTCGCTCGTTAGCCATACGTCCAACGTAAGCTTGTATTTCAGAACCAATACCTTGATGTTGGAATTCTTTTAAAACCCCAAAACCATCTATTTCTATTGCTTTATCCGTCATTATAGTATCAACTATTCCTACTGGTTGTTGGTTAACATATGCAACTAAACGTTCAATGTCATCCAAGTTGTGTGAGCTATAAATATGTTGTTTAACCATGTTGGCATAGTTATCACCAAAAGGCCGTGCAAACGCATCATAGACATGAAGGTAATCATTGATATTACTACTTGTTACAAGTTGAATATCTACGTCTCTTTTGCGTGAAAGTTCCTTTAACGCTTTAGCTTCAATGACATAAAGCTCAAGTACTCCTATCTGAAAACCTAGGTCACGTATTTTTTCCATCAATACTTCATCTATATTTTCATTAGCTGGAAATGAAAATGAAAGATGATAGGATGATTGATTTAGATGCGTTTTCTTTTGAACCTCAATGTCTTTAAGCCATTGATTCATTGTTGGCATCGTTTTATAAATCCACGTGTTACTCGCATATTTTAAAGGTTGAGAAGGTAAGAGATAAATCACCTTTCTAGAATCTTCAGTTATTTTATTTCCATCAATATAAATATCTTTAAAAGTTATTTTCGACATAAATATCGCCTCATCAACTTCATTATTATTTTTTAGTTACTGAATAAGAGTCTTGAAACGTGAATGATTTAAAATTGCTGCACCTATTAAACTTGCAATAATAGCCTTAATAATATCACCTGGCATAAATGTAAATGATAATATAAATGCCTTAGAGATAGGTATATGTATAATGAAGCCCATAATGATTGTACCTAATATATCTAATCCTAATACACCGATAACTAGTGTAGCTATAAAAATCACTAAGAAATTAATTTTATGCAAATATGCATCACGAATAATACCTATAAAGTAAGCTACAACAGGATATAAGAATAAGAATCCTGCCGAAGGTCCTGCAAATACGCCAATTCCCCCACGGCCTCCAGAAAGCACTGGCAAACCTGTAGCTACTAATAATAAAAAGACAATAACACTTGTAGTACCAAGTTTTCGCCCTAAAATAATTCCTGCCAAAAAGATTCCTATATTCTGTAATACAATAGGTACTGGCATAAATGGCAGAGGTACACTTGGTACTAAACCTAAAATACAAATGATAGCAGTCATTAAAGCTGTATATACTAAATGTTTTGTAGTCACTTGTTCATCCTCCTTACATAGATTTTATTATAGCACCCTTGTAAACTTTTATGAACGAAAAGTTTACAATAAGTTGAAGTAGATGCACCTTTTTATTAACAAATAAAACTTAGGACTCAATTTTCTTTGCTAAATCCGTTATGTATTTAAAAAATGCTTGTTTATTTACATCCGTAATGACTTGAACTTCACGTCCATTTTCAGATTGGAATGTTCTCCCTTGACTAGGTCCTTGACTGACTACATCAATTTTCAATTTCGTTGATTCAACTAAATTTGGAGAACCCACATAAGCAGTAGTTAATACATCCCATAAAAAGTATGTTGAATTGGTCACAAAATGTGTGAGTGGTGGTACTGCTGCGTAACTTGTGCCCAGAAAATCAACGCCTAAATATTGTCTTTTATCTGCCCACATTTGACGAACTTCCATTGTTAGAGGGACTTGATTTGTACTTTCTAAAGCAACAATATCGACAATCATATCACTATCTAATACAACTTTTACAGCCTCGGGATCCCAAAATGCATTCCATTCAGCTGTACCATCATGTTCTGGTTCTTCAACATTTCCTTTGTCTAAAAACGTTCCACCCATCCAAACTAATTTCTCTATATTTTTTAAAATTGAGTTGTCATAGTTTATAGCTTTAGCTAAATCTGTAAGCGGTCCAGTAAATAACAATGTAACTTTCTCATCACAACGCTTCACCTTACGAATAATATCTATATACGCCTCGTCCTCACTAGCCTTACATCTTTTGGGTATACAAGACTCATTTAGCACTGGTAGGGCATCCATAAAGAAAGCATGCATTCTCCATTCTTTTGGAAAAGGATTTTTCCCTCTTTCATATGATGGTGCTACATTAATTTCAACGTCTGAAAAACGATTTATAATCTTTAATGAAGCACTTAATGAAGGTTCTAAATAGCAGTCTGCACCAATCGTACTTACACCAACAAGTTCTATATTTTCCATTTGTAATAATAAAAATAGTGACACTAAATCATCAACGCCACCATCATGATTAAAATATACTTTGGTCATAGTTGATACTCCTAACGTTTTTTAATGAATAACTTAATTATATTTGAAATCTTTTATGACACCAAATAATTTCAAGTTGATCATTGAATACATGCCAATCTATAAATATTTAGCAGTTACACAGCGATTTCATTATGATTGCATTAGAAAAGCCTGTGACAAAAAGATTGTCACAGGCTTGCTTAACTTGAAGTCTATCAATGACTAAATTAAATTATTAATGTACATCGCGCTTTTTTTAAAATTTATATGCGTTGCAATGAAGAACATTAAATTCCATCTCATTCCTTTAAAGAATATCAATATAACATTAGAGTTTGTTTGTAATACTTTTAGCAATATTAGTGTAAGCCATATCTTCCATTGGTGGATTATGTAATCCAGCACGTATATCTCTATAGTACCGCTGAAGAGGTCTGTTCATTTCTAGGCTCTTAGCTCCAACTATTCTCATAGCTAAATCAACGATTTCTATACCTTGGTTCATTACCACCACTTTACTTGCTGAGGTTTCATTCCATATTTGTGCATCCTCTGTATATGATTGATATCCTCTAGCTGTACTCCATAGAAAATGTCTTGCAGAAAGTAATAAACTTTCCATTTTCCCTAAATTTTGTTGCACTGTAGGTAAACTATCAATCGTACCTGTAATACTGTTAGGACGATAATTTTTTGCAAAATCTACTGCATAGTCACGAGCTGCTTGTGCAATACCTAGATAACAGCTCGGTATATGAAGAAGCCAACCATTAGGTCTTGATTCACGTTTTGATTCTACAAAATTTTCATTAGGAACATGAACATTATCAAGAATTAAATCATGGCTCTCAGTCGCTCTCATACCAACCATATCCCAATTGTCAGCAATACTTACTCCTTTAGTTGACCGAGGAATTAAAAAGAATCCTATCGATTTAGTTTCTTCAACATAGGCGCCAACAATATAATGTGTCAATGCTTTACTCATAGATGTAAAGGTTTTAACACCGTTTATAACATAACCATTTTCAACTTTAACAGCATGTGTAGATGGGCGACCACCTCTAGTAGGACTACCAGTTTCCGCTTCACTGACTGCTCTATTGATCAGTGCACCGTGAACAACTTCTTTAGCAAAGGAATCTAACATTGATGGTGTCCACATATGTTGCTCGTACAATTGACCAATTACACTCAAATGCCACCCTATAGATAAAGCAGTCGCTCCATCAATAGCACCCAAATAACTTTGTAAAATCACCATATCTTCAATAGTAGCACCTTCACCTCCATACTCTACAGGCAAAGTTAGTTTAGTATATCCTTCCTTTATCAGCCATTCAATATTTTCATATGGAAATCTAGATTGAATATCATTTTCAGCTGCACGTGTTTTGAATTCACTTTCAATCTTTTTAAATTTACGAATCCACTTCTTTTGAATGTCAGTGTGAATTAAAAAAGACTCCATCACATTCACGCCCCCTATGACTCATTTTATTTTAAAATTAATTATTCATAGTTTAACACTCGACTTTATTTTTTCAAAATTTACGAATGGATCTTCATACGCATTTTTCTCTGATATTGAAAAGTTACCAATAAATATATACATAACTTAACTATGAATATATCTAATTAGTCAATTTTATTTCTTTTATAAAATTTCAATATAAAATCATCGCCACATTCATAATGAAGACAGATGCTTTTTAGTAGAATTTTGATTTTCAAATACATTTAAATTTTATAAAGTAATGCTAAAATTTCGGACATAAAACGTAGTGAATTAAATATCTGTTCTAAAACAGTTGTGATTATAAATTTAAAAATAATCATAGTGTATCAATTAAGGTTAACTCAATTTGCAAATTTTAATATTTTCACTTTAATTATGCATTATTTATACAGATTGATTTTTAATTCCTGCAAACAACATAATCCATGTAGCAAAAATAAATGGCCATGTTAAAGGTGGTAAACCTAGAGGTGCGAGCAATGTACTCAAACCTAAATGTATGAATGCAGTGAGCACTATTCCTAAAATCATTGCGAGATAACTATGGATTGCTGTCTCAAAAGTGACACCTAGCGCAATCGCAGATAAAACTACATTATAGCCAAAAATGCCGTCATTTATACTACTATAGTCTCCACCCAATAATATAATTATTAGGAACCCAATGATGTTTGCAATTATAGAAACAATTCCAGCTTTTTTAGAACCTATAAAAATCCCTATTAGAATTAATAAACCACCTATTATGCTGGGCATTAAAAATATTTGTCCAAATCCATCTAAAACTGATTGAAAAAAATGAACACGGATGTGGTCATTATTTAAAGATACCTTTTCTATATGCTCCGGAATAATATCAATCTGAGTATGTAACGTTTTAAGTTGATTAGGTATTAACAAAGTAATCCACGTCATAATAACAAACGGGCTAGTTAAAAATGCTATTTTATGTGGTTTCAATACTTCTCTTACCGCTGCTCCAATCGGTAACGTTAAAATAGTGGATACGAATGTGATTAATATACCGCTCCAATTGCTATCCAAAAATAAAGTAAGTGCAATTGCTGTTAATACAGGGTTAAACCCGGCTAATCCACTTTCGATTTCATCTTTTGTGTAATTCATATGTGGTGCCAATATCCAAGTCATTACACTTGCAATTATAGCACTGATTGCTACTTTCCAATTCACTGCAAACAATCCAATTAAAATGAACAATCCAGTATATGGATTATTAATTAAAACCACTTGAGAGATACTACTTAAAATTACTTTTATCAATTTCAATTTTATAGCCTCCTTTTATTCACAACATTAATTATTTAATAAAGACAATTTTCAAATTACCACTAAATATTCACCATATCAATTACATTTTACTAAAATAATGTTTATGTACGCTGGATATTTTTCATATTTATTCAACTTTATACACTTAATTTTAAAAAAACATTGTTAATTCTATAAAATTATCAAAGTATTATACTTGTATAATTCATTAAATGGTTTTAATATAAAATTCGCAAGACAAATTAATTTGAAAGAAGGGATAGTTTTGCACTTTACACAACGTGAACAAGACAAATTAATGATAGTTGTAGCTGCTGAAGTTGCACGTCGTAGAAAAGCAAGAGGACTTAAACTTAATCATCCTGAAGCACTTGCTTTAATCAGTGATGAATTATTAGAAGGCGCGCGTGATGGTAAAACGGTGGCTGAACTCATGAGTTATGGAAAAACAATTTTAAATGAGGACGATGTCATGGAAGGCGTAGCTAACATGATTACAGAACTTGAAATTGAAGCAACTTTTCCAGATGGTACTAAGTTAATAACAGTCCATCACCCAATCGTTTAAGGAGGCTATATCAATGATTCCTGGTGAAATTATTGTTAAAAACACTGAAATAGAAATCAATAAGCATCACCCCGAAACGGTGATCGAAGTAAAAAATACAGGCGATAGACCTATACAAGTAGGTTCACATTTCCACTTTTTCGAAGCAAATAAGGCATTAGAATTTGATCGTGAGAAAGCATATGGTAAACATTTGGATATTCCTGCAGGCGCAGCTGTGAGATTTGAACCTGGTGATGAAAAAAAAGTACAACTTGTCGAATATTCTGGACGACGTAAAATTTATGGATTCCGTGGTTTAGTCGATGGCGATATTGATGAAGAACGCGTATTTCGTCCAAATGATTCAAATCAAAACGCCGCTGTTAAAAACGATGCAGGCGAAGACAATGCGAATAAAAAAGGTGGTAAATAAGCATGAGTTTTAAAATGACACAATCTCAATACACTAGTCTTTATGGACCAACTGTAGGAGACTCTGTGAGATTAGGAGATACGAACTTATTTGCACAAGTTGAGAAAGACTATGCAAATTATGGCGATGAAGCTACTTTCGGTGGCGGTAAATCAATTCGTGATGGTATGGCTCAAAATCCTAATGTGACAAGAGATGATAAAAATGTAGCTGATTTAGTTTTAACTAACGCATTAATTATTGATTATGACAAAATTGTTAAAGCAGATATCGGAATTAAAAATGGTTATATTTTTAAGATCGGTAAAGCTGGAAACCCAGATATAATGGATAACGTTGACATCATCATTGGTGCAACAACTGATATTATTGCTGCTGAAGGTAAAATTGTTACTGCTGGCGGTATCGATACACACGTGCACTTCATCAATCCGGAACAAGCTGAAGTTGCACTTGAGAGTGGTATTACAACGCATATCGGTGGAGGAACTGGTGCTTCTGAAGGGGCTAAAGCGACTACTGTAACACCAGGACCTTGGCATATTCATCGTATGTTAGAAGCAGCAGAAGAGATGCCTATTAATGTAGGATTTACTGGTAAAGGTCAAGCTGTCAATCATACTGCACTTATTGAACAAATTCATGCAGGCGCTATAGGTCTTAAAGTACATGAAGATTGGGGAGCTACACCTTCAGCATTAAGTCATGCATTAGACGTTGCAGATGAGTTTGATGTTCAAGTCGCTTTACATGCAGATACATTAAATGAAGCTGGATTTATGGAAGATACTATGGCTGCTGTTAAAGATCGTGTATTGCATATGTATCATACTGAAGGAGCTGGTGGTGGTCATGCACCTGACTTAATCAAATCAGCTGCATATTCAAACATCTTACCTTCTTCAACAAACCCAACATTACCTTACACTCATAACACTGTAGATGAACATTTAGACATGGTTATGATCACACACCATCTTAATGCTTCAATACCAGAAGACATTGCATTTGCAGATTCTCGTATACGTAAGGAAACTATAGCAGCAGAAGACGTATTACAAGATATGGGCGTATTTAGTATGGTAAGTTCAGATTCACAAGCAATGGGACGTGTCGGTGAAGTTGTAACACGTACTTGGCAAGTTGCACACCGTATGAAAGAACAACGCGGACCATTAGATGGTGACTTTGAATATCACGATAATAATCGTATTAAACGTTACATTGCAAAATATACAATCAATCCTGCCATTACACATGGTATTTCTGACTATGTTGGATCTGTAGAAGCGGGTAAACTTGCCGATTTAGTAATGTGGGAACCTGAGTTCTTCGGTGCCAAACCCGATCTTGTTGTTAAAGGTGGCATGATTAACTCAGCAGTAAATGGTGATGCCAATGGCTCCATACCAACTTCAGAGCCTTTGAAATATCGCAAAATGTATGGTCAATTTGGCGGTAACATTACACATACTGCTATGACTTTTGTTTCTAATACTGCATACGAAAACGGTATTTATCGTCAACTTAATTTAAAACGTATGGTACGTCCTGTTAAAAATATTAGAAATTTAACTAAAGCAGATATGAAAAATAATAATGCTACACCTAAAATAGATGTGGATCCACAAACATATGAAGTATTTGTTGATGGTAATAAGATTACGAGTGAAGCAGCAAAAGAATTACCTTTAACGCAAAGATACTTCTTATTCTAGGAGGACGTAAATCATGATTATAGAAGAAATACAAGGAAATATTGCTAATTTATCACAAGATGAAAAGCAAAAACATGTTGAAAAAGTCTATCTTGAAAACTCAGATTTGGTTAAACGTATACAACGTGTTAAAACAGATCACGGTAATGAAATAGGAATACGTCTTAAACAACCCATTGATTTACAGTATGGTGATATCTTATATCAAGACGATACAAACATGATTATTGTCGATGTAAATAGTGAAGACTTACTAGTAATTAAGCCTAGAAGTTTAAAAGAAATGGGAGATATTGCCCATCAACTTGGTAATCGACATCTGCCTGCCCAATTTACAGAAACTGAAATGCTTATTCAATATGACTATCTTGTTGAAGATTTATTAAAAGAGTTGGGTATCCCCTACTCACATGAAGACAGAAAGGTCAATCAAGCATTTCGACATATAGGACATTCGCATGATTGATCATCAACATTTAAGACTATTTCAGTTCTGTGATTCTCAGTTTCCAACTGGTGCATTTAGTCATTCATTTGGACTTGAAACATATATTCAAAGAGAAGCTGTTCATGATACTGAGACATTTATTGAATGGTTAACATTGTTTATAAATGAACAATTAACTTATTCAGATGGGTTAGCTATGAGAATTGTGTACAACGCATTAATACGCAATGATAAAGATAAAATTTTAGATATTAACCAAAAACTATTCGTACAAAATTTACCTAAAGAAACACGTATTGGCGCTAAGCAAATGGGCACACGCATGGTAAAATTAGCTTTAGATCTTTATGAAAGTGAATGGATTCAATGGTATTATGACCAAATGAAAAGTCATAAAATACAGCTTCATCCAGCTGTGTGCTTTACTATGCTAGGACATGATTTAGGCGTCAATGTAGAGTCCATCATTGATTATTACTTATATCAAAATATCTCTAGCCTTACCCAAAATGCAGTTAGAGCGATTCCTTTAGGACAAACAGCTGGGCAGCAAGTCGTAACTGAAATGATATCCCATATCGAGAAGGTACGTAATCACATACTAGAATTAGTTGAGAGTGATTTTGGTATGACTGCTCCTGGCTTAGAACTTAATCAAATGGAACATGAAAATGTTCATGTTAGAATCTTTATTTCATAGGAGGCATATGAGATGTCAAATCCAATTAAAATTGGTATCGGGGGCCCTGTTGGTGCAGGTAAAACCCAATTAATAGAAAAAGTGGTTAAACGTCTTGCCAAAGAAATGAGCATTGGCGTTATAACAAATGATATCTATACTAAAGAAGATGAAAAAATATTAGTTAATACTGGTGTTTTACCAGAAGATAGAATCATTGGTGTAGAAACTGGAGGTTGTCCTCATACAGCGATTCGTGAAGACGCCTCAATGAACTTCGCAGCCATAGATGAGTTATTAGAACGTAATGATGATATTGAACTCATTTTTATTGAATCAGGTGGCGATAACTTAGCGGCTACGTTTAGTCCAGAACTTGTTGACTTTTCAATTTATATCATTGATGTTGCACAAGGCGAAAAGATACCACGTAAAGGTGGTCAAGGTATGATTAAATCTGATTTCTTCATTATTAATAAAACAGACCTTGCACCATATGTGGGCGCTTCATTAGATCAAATGGCTAAAGATACTGAAGTATTTCGTGGAAATCGTCCATTTGCTTTTACAAATTTAAAAACTGATGAAGGTTTAGAAAAAGTTATTGAGTGGATTGAGCAAGACGTCTTACTCAAAGGATTAGCTTAATGGGTAATCAGAGTTGGACTGGCCAATTGGATTTAACAGTTTTTAATAATGGCCAAAGCTCAAAAGCACGAAATATATATTTTGAAAAAGCGCTCAAAGTCCTACGCCCTATATACTTAGAACAATCTCCTGTACCAACTTTCTATATTGTGAATGTTGGTGGAGGTTATCTAGATGGAGATAGATACCGGGTCAACGTCAACTTAGAAGATAAAGCACAAGTAGTACTCACTTCTCAAGGTGCAACTAAAATATATAAGACGCCCAATGATCATGTAGAACAGTATCAAACATTTCATTTATCAAATCAGTCATATATGGAATTTGTGGCAGATCCTATTATTGCCTACGAAAATGCTAAATTTTACCAGCATAATACGTTCCATCTTAAAGAAGATAGTGCTATGTTTTACACTGATATATTAACACCAGGATATTCATCTAAAGGGCAAGATTTTACGTATAAATATATGCATCTTATTAATGAAATTTACATTGAAAATCAATTAGTTGTTTTTGATAATATGATGTTAAGTCCTGAGAAAAGTAAACTCGACGGTATTGGGTATATGGAAAACTATACACATCTAGGTTCTGCTTATTTTATCCATCCGGACGTAAATCAAAGTCTCATAGACGATATTTACGTGGCGGTTGCTGATTTTCAAAAACAATACGACTGTAGAATAGGTATCTCACAATTACCTACTCATGGATTGGCTGTTCGTATTTTGACTAAAAGAACTCAAATAATAGAAGAAATTTTGACTCGTGTTCAATCATATATCAATCAAACGATTTATCATCGACAAATTAACTCCTTAAGAAAATATTAATTTTTTCAAATAAAAAGACTAGGTACTCACTTTAAAGTGGGATACCTAGTCTTTTTTAGAAATCTTCATCTTAAAAACACACATGAAACGCCAGTGTCTTAGTATTATTTGATATAGTTTTCTAATTCTAAAATCAATTTTTTTATTTTTTCTCGTTGTTCATCGGATACAAATACAATTACTGTTCTTTCATCATGCACGCTTCTTTTTTTAGATAATAAATTTAAATCTTTTAATTTTTGTAATGCTTTAGTTAAATAATACGGTTTAAACTCTGAACATGTAGCAATTTCTTTTGAAGATATTTCGTTAGATTCACTTTTCAAAATGTGATTAAGAATATAAATTTCTTCATAATTTAAATTATATTGCTTTTTAGTATCTCTAAAAAATTTTTTAACTTGAAATGTCGCATTAACCAAATCATTGATGTCTTTAATTTTTCCCATTATAAAACCACTCCTCTGATGCACATCTTGTTGTAGCAAGGTTCACATGTATTTTATCTAACCGAAAATTTCTCCGCCCATGTTACAAGGTACATTTTAAACAAATAAGTATAAGAATTCAATATTTTTATAACTACAAAATGCATTTATACATTTATTTCTTAACCAAAACATTTATAATAGTGAAATTGATGTAATTAAAAATATTAATACTAATAATATATCACTAATTACGTCATCGTATTTTTTAAAATTTTAATATAACATATCTGTTTAATTGGAATTAATTCGTATACATCAAAAGAGCAGTCAAATTTTTTACATAAGGCATTTTAAAGGTATCAAATCTTTTACAATTCAAAATTTTAAGTTCATTGTAAATACCACATAATAAACTAGTATATTTATTGAATTTGTTGTTTTATATAATCAACAAAAGCTTGTACATCTTCAGTCTTAATTTCACGCATTGGAACTGTTCCAATATTGAACTCAAATATAATATCTGAACCATCAAAATGAATTTGATTAATTTCATCATAACGTATATTTCGATAATAAAATTGTCCATTCATATCAACATTCATAATTAACCGCTCATTTGTTGCTATGAAGGCACCTTCAAATTTAGTCTGGCCCTGTACGTTATACTCAATTACACCTAATACAGAGGGGCCTTTTTTCTCGGTAGGAAATAAATCATCTGGATTCACATTGTCTAAAATCATTCTTTCAACTCCTTTTAGTTAATACAAATTTTATTTTACACATGCTGTATTCCCTGTTCTAATTTATTGTAACATTCCTCGATTTCTGACTGAATCACATTAATTTTTTCTTTTCTAAGTGTTAATACAATATAGCGTTCATCATCTCTACTACGACTTTTAATGAGATAACCTTTTGACTGTAAGGTCTTAATAATAGGTCCCAATGAAATGATTCCCTTTAAAGAATGTACTTTTATGCTTTTAAATGTAGTCTTGTTATCACTAATGATAAGTAACCCAAGAAGGTATAATTCTTCTAATGTTAAATGTTGAGGGGTACAAGATTTTTCAATCACTCTAAATTGACTATGGCATTTTAAATAATACGATAATAAAGTTGAATGATTGATTTCGTTTATTAATGTAGATTTCACCTCTAAGAAGTGTTCTAGTTCTTCAATTAATTGAGTTATTTTACTACATTGATTTTGAGTTAACGTAATAACTAGTCTACGTTGGTCGTATGGATGTCGTTTTTTTGAAATCCAATTAAATTCATATAGATGTGTAATACTTTTTAACAATTTGTTTTTTTGATAATTTTTGTAAAAGATGATCATATTTAAACTTAATTCTTCTTTATGATTTTCAGTGAAATGTAATATAAATATTAATAATTTAAGCTGTTCAATTGTCAGCTGGTAGCCATATTTCAAATATTCTATTGTGACGTGATCTAATACAAAATGGGCTAAGAATTGTTTAATCTTCTGTTGTTGCATTTGATGATAATCCTTTCTTAGTCAACAACCTTGCACGACTACGAACAAAGAAATGTTAAATGAGCAATACTCATTTTAGGAAGATCAACTATTGCTTGTTGGCTTTCTTTACTCTTCAACTTTGCTAACCAATATTGATGTGGGTATGGTATATGACTATCTAGCTCATCATTCTCATTCATTAAAAGTGGTATCATTTCTATATATTCATATTCTGCATGGTTGAGTGATTGAATATCTGAAAAAATTAATTGTTGATGGTTTACATTTTCCTTAATCGTATTTTTTAAAGAGATAGCAATGGCCTGATATTCATACTTATATTTAGTCATAATGATTGCATCATCTTTATAGACGATTGTCCCCCTTAATTGGTTAAACATTCTTATTACATATGACAAGATATGATACGGTTTTAAATTTGAATGATATGTTACTGTGGTAGCGTAATCAGAGGAAGGTTGTATTAAAACACCTCTCACTTCTCCACACATTTTAATTAATGTATGAATATGTTGAATCCATGGATATTCCACAATCTCACTTTTTAAATCGGTCAAATAGCTAGTTTCCAAAATGACTTTTTCAAATGATATCTCTTTAATATATAAATGTAATTGATTAATAGGAATGAAAATTTGAGTCACTTGTTTTTCTAAATTTTGATAATTAACATTTCCATTTTTCTCATTTTTAATACGATAATTTAACTTATAATATTCAAAATAAGAACTAATCATCTTTTTTAACTGCACTACTTGTTTTAACATCATGTCCTCTACAATAAATTCAATCTCAAGTTGATTAAATTCTCTTAGCATGATGAATAACATTTGAAATGTTAATTTCAGGGCCATTTTTTCCTTTGATGTAAAAGTATCATGTCGATCGGTAATGATTTTAAATGTTGGAATTAAATTCAAACCGGAACAAAAACGTAAAATTTTCAACATCTCATAACGACATAACTCTTTGTTTTCAATCATAGAAGTGTAGTTAAGCTCTATTACATAGCGCATTGATTTTTGACTTAAACTTAAATTACGCTTTATATGAATTATCTGCTCCTGATCAAGAATAGTACTTCGGTTATCTTCAATATAAATATCATAAGAACGATATTTTTTCTCTTTATCTGACATCTCAATATATTTTTTACTTATTATTTTTGAATCTAAATCTTGTAATTCGTGAATGTTCATAAGAAAATGTCTATCTAAATCAATTTCTTCAGCAGTATTTTTGAAGATAGACGTCGCTATATAATCTTTTCTAATCAATTTAGGTGTGTAACCATATGTATTTTTGAATAATTGTATAAATCGAGAATAATGATGAAAACCATGATCTATAGCTATTTCTTCGATAGGTTTATGGGTTGTCAAAATATCTATAAGACAAAATTTTAATCTAAGTTGATTTAAATATTGATTAAATGTTTGAAATGGCGTTTGTTTAAACATAGATGTAAGTGCTTGATTTGATAGGTTAACAGCTTCAGCTAGTTCATGTTTGTTGATTTTACTGTCATGATGATCCACTAAATATTGATGTATATCTTCAGATAAATAAAAATCTTTATTGACATCAAGTTTTGGTTTCTTTAGATAACTCAATTCAATAAGTAAAAATTGTATCAATCTTTGTATCTCGGACACATCATTATAAGATAAACAATGTAACTCTAATATTTTTAATATCCAGTATTTTATTCTATCTCTACTACGTTCATCAATCTTTGTACCACTTATTAAAAATTGCGTATCCTTCTGACTAGTATATCGATGTATTGGTATATCGATAATACAACACATGGTATCCGTATTACTTAACAGTGAATACGTATCATTCATTACTACAAACGCTATATCATCTTTCTTTAATGTATGTTTCTGAACATTGATAGTGATTTCACATTTCCCTTTCAAACAATAAAATACCTTTACACTCAGTGCCTTTTCTGTATTAATGGCTAAATTATTAAAAACACGTATCGAATAATTTTCTCTCATATGTCTTCCTCACGATGTCCTAGTGTGTATTTTAAATTAAACTTCTCCCCGATTGCTAAACTAAATTTAACTAGACAACATCTATTTTTCAGTGTCTATTATACAACTCTCAAAAAATTAGTAGTAACAAATTAGATTTTAATTATATCAATTTTCTTTTCTATTTATATAGCTTTCTCAAAATATTGCTCAATCATATCATCAAATCAACGTAAAATATCAAAAATTCAAATACTGTTTATTCACATTGCTATGTTAATTATTATCAAAAAGAATTTTCAGTAATTTTACATTCATGTAACAATGTTTGTGTTGCTCAAAATCAAATACTTTAAAAATGCTGAGCGTATCATTTCTATTCATATTACATAAATTAATTGGGTTAAATGAGATTGTGTAACAATATTAGCAAAAAATTACAAATCAATAACAATGCACACAAACATCAATTTTTCTGTTAGAGTATGGCTTGTCGTTAAACAAGAACGAACTAAAAATTATTTTGTAACTCATTGATCACATGATTATTAATTATAAAAAAACTAGTTTAATTTTCAGGAGGATATTTAAT
>NZ_JBRIKK010000007.1:0-119585 GCF_052976705.1 Staphylococcus sp. MSU001 | reverse complement strand
TTTGTCTGGTGACAATGGCAAGGAGGTCACACCTGTTCCCATGCCGAACACAGAAGTTAAGCTACTTAGCGCCGATGGTAGTCGGACTGACGTTCCGCTAGAGTAGGACGTTGCTAGGCAAATATCGTATGGATGCGATGAGCCTAATCGAGACCGAAAGGTCTTTTTTTTATGCAAAAATAGTTTTAAAAAGAAAGTGTTTGATATGAGAAGTAAGAATCTCGACGAAGAGAAAGCGTTTTGAACTCATGAATTAGGGAGCGAGAGCAATGAAATTATTCGAGCTACAAGGATCAACAAGAGTTGAAAATGAAACAAGAGGCGAGCGCTTATCTCAAATGGATAAAGCTTCTTAACCGAGGAATTAAACTGACATTCTACAGTAAGACACTAAAATGAAGACGACGAATTAATAATATACTCGTCGTCTTGAGACTTGGATATAAAATTAGTTTAAATAAGCAATGAATATAACATTTTATTTTCATTGATATAAATATTAGAAGGATCAAATTGACATACACGATCTTTTAACTGAATGAGATCATCATGATGTTTTAGCTGTATACCTATAATAACAGTTCCAGTGTTTTGTGATGTTTTCTTTAAATATTCAAATTTTGTAATATCGTCTTGAGGTCCGAGGACATCATTAACGAATTCTCTTAAAGCACCAGGTCTTTGTGGGAAATTTAAAATAAAGTAATGTTTCATTTCTTCAAATAGAAGAGAACGCTCTTCTATTTCTTTCATGCGATTAATATCATTGTTGCCTCCACTTACTATGCAAACAATTGTTTTATTTTCAATCTGCTTTTTATACTGCTCTAAGGCACTTACACTTAAAGCACCAGCTGGTTCAGCAACAATCGCTTGTTTAGAGTACATATCCAGAATTGTGGAGCAAACAGCTCCTTCGTCAACTTGAACGTAATCATCCACTTTATCTTTCGCAATTTCAAAAGTAATATCACCAACTCTTGCTACTGAAGCTCCATCAACAAATTTATCAATATTTTCTAAAGTAACTATACTATGGTTGATAATGACTGATTGATACATACTACTGGCACCAGTTGGTTCAACACCGATAATTTTAGTGTGGGGGGAATGTGTCTTAAAATATGTGCTCACTCCTGAAATAAGACCGCCACCACCTATAGCAGCAAATACATAATCAAATGTATTATCCTCTTTTTCAGCTTGATTTAATATTTCCTTAGCTATAGTGCCTTGTCCTGCAATAGTATATACATTATTAAATGGATCAATGAAATTCATTTTATGTTGCTTCGTATAGTTTAAAGCTTGTGCTAAGCAGTGATCAAATGTATCGCCAATTAGTACTATTTCTACGTTATTATCCCCGAAGAATTTGACTTGATTGATTTTTTGCCGTGGTGTAGTTACTGGCATGAAAATAACAGCCTTTAAATTGAGCTTTTTTGCAGTATAAGCAACACCTTGAGCATGATTTCCAGCACTTGCGCAAGTAATACCTTTATTTTTTTCTTCATTGGATAATACTGATATAGCATTATAAGCTCCTCTTAATTTAAAGGATCGTACCCATTGTAAATCTTCTCTTTTTAAATAAACATTACAATTATATTTTTGAGATAAGTAATGATCGAATTGTAAGGGAGTTTCTTTTACTATATTTTTCAGACGTAAATATGCTTCATCTATATCTTTTGTCGAAACTTTAGTTCTTACTGTCACTGTCTTTCACACCTTTAAAAAGTTTTTTCGTATTTTTCTATTAAATTTTCAAATTGTAAAGTAATAGCAATATCGTCTAAGCCATGGATTAATTTATTTTTCCAGGTTTCATCTATATCAAAATGAAAAGACTGAGACACCGTAGACACTGTTTGATTAGGTAAATCAACAGTTATTTCATCAAATTGAGCTAAATGTTCTCGTTCTTTCTGATTTAAACATATAGGTAACATTGCGTTTTTAGTACAATTCATGTAAAAGATATCACTAAAACTTCCTGCAATAATAATGTTAAAACCATAATCTTTTAAGGCCCACGCTGCATGCTCACGGCTAGAACCACAACCAAAGTTATCTCCAGTAATGAGAATTGACGCACCATGATATTCAGGTTTATTAGGATTAAAATCGGGATTATCACTACCATCAGGTAAGTAACGCCATTCATCAAAAGCAAAAGGTCCAAAGCCTGATTTAGAGACCCGCTTAAGATGCACTTTGGGAATGATTTGGTCAGTATCTATATTGTCATAAAAAAGGGGGACAGTTTTTCCGGTATATATTGTTATCGGTTTGATTTCCAATTACACTACCACCTTTCTAACATCAATGAATTTACCATTAATCGCAGCAGCTGCTGCCATAGCAGGAGATACCAAATGTGTACGAGCGCCTTTTCCTTGTCTTCCTTCAAAATTGCGATTACTCGTGGAGGCACAATGTACTCCTTCTGGAACTTGATCTGGATTCATACCTAAGCACATAGAACAACCTGGTTCACGCCACTCAAATCCAGCATCTTTAAATAATTTATCTAGCCCCAGAGCTTCAGCTTCCTTCTTAACAGTTCTTGAACCCGGAACCACAATAGCAGTAATATTTGGATGTACTTGTTGCCCTTTAATAATATGACTTGCTTCAATAAGATCAGATAATCTTGCATTCGTGCATGAACCTAAAAAAACGTAACCTAATTTTATATCTTCGGCTTTTTGACCTGGGTGAAGTCCCATGTAGTCATAAGCACGTTGGTCATTTGCATTTTTAATTTCTGGGAATGGATTACTAAAACTAACTCCCATTTCTGGGTTAGTTCCCCAAGTAACTTGAGGTTCTAAATTTGTTACATCAAGTTCAATAACTTTATCAAAATAGGCATCATCATCAGAATAAAGTTCTTTCCACCACTCCATAGAGCTATCAAAATCAGTAGCATAAGGACGACCTTTTACGTAATCAAATGTTGTTTCATCAGGTTGCATTAAACCATACTTTGCTCCGGCTTCAATAGCCATATTACAAATCGTCATACGTGCTTCCATGGATAAACTTTTTATAGTTTCCCCTGTAAATTCAAGCGCATAACCAGTACCGAAATCTACACCATATTGATTGATTAAATATAAAATAATGTCTTTAGCATAAACTCCAGGTGGTAAAGAACCATTTATATTAATTTTCAAATTTTTAGGTTTTGTTTGCCATAATGTTTGTGTAGCAAATACATGTTCAACCTCGCTTGTTCCTATCCCAAATGCAATAGCACCAAATGCGCCATGTGTAGCAGTATGGGAATCTCCACAAACAATAGTTTTTCCTGGTTGTGTTAATCCAGTTTCTGGTCCAACCATATGTACGATACCTTGTTCGTCAGAACCCATATCAAAAATATGTACGCCAAAGTCCTTAGCATTTTGTTGTAAAGTTGTAATTTGTTTATGGGCAATTTCATCTTTTATATTAAAAATATCAATTGTGGGAACATTATGATCTAAAGTTGCAAAGGTTAGATCAGGTCTTCTAAGTTTACGATTTTGTATTCTAAGTCCTTCAAACGCTTGAGGAGAAGTAACTTCATGAATGAGATGTAAATCAATATACAATAATTGTGGTTCACCTTCTTTTCCATGAAGCACATGTTTTTCCCATACTTTATCAAAAAGTGTTTGACCCATAATTTTCTCCTCCTCTTATAAATATTTTTCTTTAAGCAACTTAAAAATTTCTGAAGTTCGATATTGTCCATCTAAATCTGCAGTTGTCTTATTAGATTGAATAAACGAGTAAACAATTGACTCAAGTTCGTTAGCCGCATCAATTTGATTTAAACTTTCTCTTAAGCAAAGTGCTAAAGAGAGAACCATACCAAATGGGTTCGCTTTATCTTCATTAGCTATATCTGGTGCTGAACCATGAATTGGTTCATAAAGACGTGTACCTGTTTGACCAAAACTAGCTGAAGGAGAAAGACCTAGAGAGCCTGGTATAACAGATGCTTCATCACTTAAGATATCTCCGAAAAGATTCTCTGTTACAATCACATCAAATTGCGTAGGTTGGGTGATAAGATGCATACTACAAGCATCAACTAGCATATGATTAACTTCTATTTCTGGAAAATCCTTTTTTACATCATTTACTATCTGTCGCCATAACTTACTAGAGGATAGAACGTTTTCCTTATCAACAGATGTTAATTTTTTACGTCTACGGTTTGCAAGATTAAAAGCGATTCTCACAATACGTTCAATTTCTTGACTTGAATATTTTAATGAGTCTAAAGCTTCGTTTTTTTTAACATAGCTTGGTTCACCAAAATAAATACCGCTCGTTAATTCTCTTACAATAACTAAATCGGTGCCTTCTACAATATCTTGTTTTAGTGGTGAAAGATGACTAGCCCCTTTAGTTACAAATGTAGGGCGAATATTAGCAAATAAATTTAAGGATTTTCTCAGTTTTAACAAACCGTGTTCTGGACGATTATTTGGGTCTGTCCATTTAGGTCCTCCAATCGCGCCTAATAATATAGCATCTGCATTTTTACATGATTGTAATGCTTCATTAGTTAAAGGTGTACCATAATTATCTATTGAGATACCTCCAAAATGATGACTTTCCAAATGGTATTCAAAATGATATTTTTCACTTATTAATTTTAAAAGTTCTAATGTACCAGATAGAATCTCTGGTCCTATACCATCTCCAGGTAAGGCAACTATTTTATAACTCATGTACGGATACCTTCTTTCAACTCATATTCTGAAATATATTTAGCATGAGCATCGATATATGCTTTACATGAGGCTTTTAATATATCGTGGTCTATACCTATGCCAGTCACTTCAATATGATTAATAATGATTCGTACATGTACTTCTGCTTGAGCATCAGTACCTTCTGTTACAGAATCAATACGATAATCAATCAATTCTGCGTCTTTCTTGAAAATTCGGTCAACAGCATTATAAATTGCAACAATTGAACCCGTTCCAATACTTGAATCTTGTTTAACTTGTCCGTTTCTTTCCTTTATAACTACTACTGCACTTTGTAGACCTTTAGATACGTATTGAAGTTGTAAGTTATCAAGTTGAAAAATAGCATTGTGTTCATGTTCAGAGCCATGTATAATTGCATGAATATCTCTATCGGATACATTTTTTTTCTTATCTGCAATTTCTTTAAATTGTTTAAATAATGTAACTTGATCTTCCAATTTAATTTCATACCCTAGAGATTTAAGCTTTTCGGCAAATGCATGTTTACCAGACAATTTACCTAATGGCAATTCTGTAGTATTTACACCTACGAGTTGAGGTGTCATGATTTCATAGGTTTCACGATGTTTAAGTACACCGTCTTGGTGAATTCCGGATTCATGACTAAATGCATTTTGACCTACTATAGCTTTATTTCTAGGTACACGGATACCAGCATATCTTGAAATTAAGTCAGATGTTTTCTTAGTTTCTTTAAGGTTAATTTGAGATTCAAGACCATAGTGGTCCTTCCTTACATATAAAGCTAAAGCAACTTCTTCAAGTGCGGCATTTCCTGCTCTTTCACCAATACCGTTCACTGTACCTTCAATACGTCTAGCTCCACCCTCAATAGCTGCTAAACTATTAGCAACTGCCATTCCAAGATCATCATGACAATGTGCACTAAAGATAATTTTAGAATTTGACTTAACGGCCTGTGTTAATTGCTTAAAAATTTCACCATACTCAGTAGGATAACTAAATCCAACTGTATCAGGGATGTTGATAATTGTGGCTCCTGCGTTAATCGCAGTTTGAACACATTCAATTAAAAATGGAATTTCAGTTCTTGTTGCATCCTCTGGAGAGAATTGTACGACTTCAAAAAATTGTTTAGCATAAGAAACGTGTTCTTTGATTGAAGTTAAAACTTCATCTTGAGTCATTTTTAATTTATGTTCTAAATGAATAGGGGAGGTTGCAATGAATACATGTACTTGAGGTTTTACAGCTTCTTTAGTGGCTTCATATACAGCATCAATATCAGATTTTTTACATCTAGCTAATCCACACACTGCTGTTGTAGTCAAAGTTTTGGCTATAGCTTCTACTGATTTAAAGCTACCAGTACTAGAAGCAGGAAAACCTGCTTCTAGTACATCTACTCCCCATTTTTCTAGTTGCTTGGCAATTTTCAATCTTTCATCAAAGCTAAAATTGACTCCTGGCGTTTGTTCACCATCTCTAAGTGTTGTATCAAAAATTTGAATATGTTCTTCCATTAAAAACACCCCTCTACTGTTGTTATTTTTCAATACTTTTAGATTTAATGAATGGCATCATTTCTCTTAATTCACGTCCAACTTGTTCAATTTGATGACCATGTTGATCTTCACGTAATTGATAGAATTCTTTAAAGCCATTTTTGTTATCTTCAACAAATCTACGGCTAAAGTTACCATTTTGAATATCTTCAAGTACTTTTTTCATATTTTCTTTAACATCAGGTGTAATTACTCTTGGTCCAGAAACATAGTCGCCAAATTCAGCAGTGTTAGAGATAGAATAACGAACGTTTTCCATTCCGCCTTCATACATTAAATCAACAATTAATTTCATTTCGTGTAAGACTTCAAAATAAGCTAATTCAGGTTGGTAACCTGCTTCTACAAGTGTTTCGAATCCACTCTGAATTAATTTGGAAACTCCTCCACAAAGAACAGCTTGTTCACCGAATAAATCCGTTTCAGTTTCTTCTTTAAATGTCGTTTCAATAACCCCGGCACGAGTAGCACCAATGCCTTTTGCGTAGCTTAAAGCAATGTTTCTTGCTTGGCCTGTAGCATCTTGTTGAACACCAAATAATGCTGGTACGGCACTTCCTTCAACAAATGTACGTCTAACTAAATGACCTGGTCCTTTAGGTGCTACTAAAAAGACATCGACATCACTAGGTGGTTCGATAACACTGAAGTGGATATTAAAACCGTGTGCGAATGCTAAAGCATTTCCTTTTTCTAAATGTGGTTTAATTTCCTCGTTATATACTTTACCTTGAATTTCATCAGGCAATAGTACCATCACTACATCAGCTTGTTGTGTAGCATCACTTACCGTATAAACATCAAATCCATCTTCTTTAGCTTTATTAAATGATCGTCCTGGACGTAGACCAATGACTACATCATAACCACTGTCCTTTAAATTTTGTGCATGTGCATGTCCTTGTGAGCCATAACCAATGACAGCAATTTTTTTACCTTGTAATGCATCTTGAGTTACTGTTTCATCGTAATATACTTTTGTCATAATAAATTCCTCCAGTCATTTTATCGAAAATTCTGAATTTTCAAAATAATATGTGCGTAAAAAGTGTATGATGTTAGTTATGATTAGTTGATTTTTCATTTTAACTAGCGCATCAAAACATTTACTCACTTTTAACACTTAATACATTTACTTGTTGTGATAGTTTTTTAAGAACAATTTTAAAAGTATCATCATCTTTAATATTGACTTTAAGTTTCATATTAGAAATTCCTTCTTTATCTGAATGTTTAACATGAAGTTCATCAATATTACATTGTAAGCGAACGAAGGCGCTAGTAATTCTGTTCAAAGTACTCACTTGATCAACTAATGTAAAATGAATTGTTCGTTCCATTAGTAACCCTCCATTTCATGATTTGATTTGCCACTAGGTACCATTGGATTAACTGGTTCTACAGGTGAGATTCTAACTTCAATGAGTGCCGGTCCATGATATGCAAATGCTTCATCAATTGAAGATTCTAATTTATCAGGAGAATCTATCAAGAATCCCTTAACGCCATAAGCTTCCGCCATTTTCATAAAATTAGGTTGATCATTAAATACAGAATGAGAAAATCGTTTATTAAAGAATTTATCTTGCCATTGTTTGACCATACCTAAAGTTCCATTATTAATAAGTACTATTTTGACATTAAGTCCATATTCTGGAAGTAAAGCCATTTCTTGGTTCGTCATTTGAAAACCACCATCTCCTACAAAACAAACAACTGTTTTCTCAGGTTCAGCTAATTGTGCTCCTATTGCTGATGGAATTCCAAATCCCATAGTACCTAAACCGCCACTTGTTACCCATTGACCATAATTTTTAAATGGATAGAATTGTGCTGTCCACATTTGGTGTTGTCCTACGTCAGTTGTCACAATTGCATTTCCATTGGTAACTTTACCAATATATTCAATTGCTTTTTGTGGTTTACAAAATGTTTTATCATTATCATCATATTTAAATGGATATTTACTTTTGTTATTAATACAATAATCGTTCCATTCTTCGTGGGTGGATGTTAAAACTTGCTCATGGCATAAATTCTCAAGCACAAGTTTGCAATCAGCGACTATACCTAAATCTGTATTAATAACTTTATTTATTTCAGAAGGGTCGATATCGACATGTACAACTTTTGCATTTGGTGCGAATTCATCAGGCTTACTTGCAAGACGATCATCGAATCGACTACCTAAGTTGATAAGTAAATCACAATTTGTTAATGCCATATTACTTGCATAAGATCCATGCATGCCACCCATACCTAAAAATAAGGGGTGATGATAAGGTATTGCTCCAAGTCCAAGGAGAGTTGTGACAGTAGGGATTTGATGTTTTGTCACAAATTCTGTCAATAAATGATTAGATTTAGAGTGATTAATACCAGCACCTGCAAGAATAAGAGGTTTCTTAGATTCTTTAATCATATATATTAACCTATTAATATCCTCTTTATTAGGGTTACTATTAACTTCATAGCCAGGAATATTAATTTCTTGCGTAAGTTCAACATCAGTTTTAAGAACACCCATATCTTTAGGAAAATCAATCACTACAGGGCCTTTTCTTCCAGTGTTCGCTAAATGAAAGGCTTCATGAACAATTCTTGGAATGTCTTCGATCTTTTTAACTTGATAATTGTGTTTTGTAATAGGTGTGGTCATCGAGAGTAAATCAGCTTCTTGGAAAGCATCTTTACCTATACCAGGTGTAGCAACTTGACCAGTAAAAACGACTAGTGGTAAAGAGTCACTAAATGCATCAGTAATACCCGTAATGGCATTTGTTGCACCAGGTCCGCTTGTTACAACAACGACTCCTGTTTTACCAGAGACACGCGCATATCCTTCAGCAGCATGTGTAGCACCTTGTTCATGACGGGCAAGAATATGTTTGATTTTCCCGTCATAAAATGTATCGTATAAAGGTAAGACAGCACCACCAGGATAACCGAAGATAAAATCTACATCTTCTTGCTGAAGTGCTTCAACTAATAATTGAGAACCACTGCGTGTTATTAAGGGTTGTGAATTCTTTGTTTGATGCACAGAAGGGTGAGGCGAAACCATTGATTTTTGATTTGACATTTTAATCATCTCCTAATTAAATAAGGTTTTCCGGAACTTGCATAATACCACCAGTATTAGCGCTTGTGACTAAACTAGTATATCTAGCTAAGTAGCCTGTTTTAACCTTTGCTTTAAATGGTTCAAGCTGATTTTTACGACGATACAGTTCTTCTTCAGATTGATCTACGTTTAGAGTTCTATTGATTAGATCAATCGTAATTTTATCACCATCTCTTATTAAGCCAATGGGTCCACCTGAAGCGGCTTCAGGTGAAATGTGTCCAACTGCAATACCTCTAGTTGCACCCGAAAATCTACCGTCCGTAATTAATGCAACATCTTTACCTAATCCTCTGCCCACTATGGAAGACGTAGGGGCTAGCATTTCTGGCATTCCAGGACCTCCCTTAGGTCCCTCATATCTAATAACAACAACATGTCCCTCTCTTACTTTATGATTATCAATGGCTTCAACAGCTTCATCATGAGAATTGAAACAAATTGCCTTTCCTGTAAATACTTTAATTGAAGGATCAACTCCACCGACCTTGATTACCGCTCCTTTAGGTGCGAGGTTTCCGAATAAGACAGATAATCCACCTTGCTTATCATAAGGGGTTTCAAGAGGATGAATAACTTCAAAATTTTTGATGTTTTTACCTTCATTATTTTCTCTCAAGGATTTACCCGTCACTGTTAATCTATCTGGATGTAAAGTACCATCCTTTTTCATTAATTCATTTATGATAGCTGGCACGCCACCTGCTTCATGAACATCATGCATAGAATAAGAAGAACTAGGTGCAATTTTAGAAAGGTAAGGTGTTTTTTTAGCAATTTCATTAATACGTTCTAAGTCGTAGTCAATACCTGCTTCATTTGCAATTGCAAGAGTATGAAGAACAGTATTAGTAGAACCTCCCATGGCCATATCAAGAGCAAAAGCATCATCAATCGCATCTTGTGTGATAATATCGCGAGGTTTAATATCATGTTTAATATTTTCAACCAACCTGAATGCTGCTTGTCTAATCATTTCACGACGTTGGTCACTCACAGCTAGAGCTGTACCATTATATGGTAGGGCTAAACCTAAAACTTCCATTAAACAGTTCATTGAGTTTGCGGTAAACATACCGGCGCATGAACCACATGTAGGACAAGCGTTTTGTTCCATGTCTAAAAATGTTTCTTTTGAGATTGTTCCTTCTTTAAAAGCTCCAACCGCTTCAAACATTGAAGATAGTGTCAATGCCTTACCTTGAGCGGAAAGACCAGCTTTCATTGGGCCTCCTGAGCAAAAGATAGCTGGTACATTTGTTCTAACTGCTGCGAGTAACATTCCTGGCGTAATTTTATCGCAATTAGGAATGTAAAATACACCATCAAACCAATGAGCGTTAATAACTGTTTCAGCTGCATCTGCGATAATTTCTCTTGAAGGTAAGGAATATCTCATGCCAATATGTCCCATAGCTATTCCATCGTCAACACCAATCGTATTAAATTCGAATGGGATAGCACCTGCTTCTCTAATAGCTTCCTTTGCGATGTCTGCTAATTCTCTTAAATGAACGTGCCCAGGAACAATATCAATATAAGAGTTACAAATTGCTACGAAAGGTTTATTCATATCTGTAGGTTGTTTAAGAGCGCCAGTCGCATGTAAAAGACTTCTTGCAGGAGCTTGGTGATCTCCTTTTTTGATCATATCACTTCGCATATATCATTCCCCCATATAATTATTTAGAAAATAAAAAAACGTCCCAATGAATATTGGGACGTTGTTAAGTCCCATCCAACTAGAAATAGGACTTAAACATTTAGAAGTTAAAACCTTTCTAAAGTTCGAGTCCTTACGAGTATAATAAAATGATAATAGCTTGTTGAGTTGTTGGTAGGTCTAGCGTAGATAGATAAGTCATTTTATTATACTCCTTTCGTTGAATGGTCATTTATTCTTAATAGTTTGAATTGTTTTAAAATTTGATAAATTCAATTTACTACATGTGATGAATTGTGTCAATAATAAATTTAGAATTTTCTAAAAATTTATAGAGGACAAGCTTAAATATTTTACGAAGAAATTTGAATTAAAATTTGTTACAATGATTAAGTTAATAAACCATGTAGAAATGTATATATATCTTTAAATATAGAGATAAATTGATTTTAAATAATCATATATAGGAGAGTAAAAATTGATAACTATTCACAATTTAAATGAAATGGATAAATTTGCTCAAATACTTGTAAAACATTTAAGTGCTAAGGACTTGATTTTACTAAATGGTGACCTAGGAGCAGGGAAAACTACATTAACACAATTTATAGGAAAAGCGTTAGGTGTTAAAAGAACGATAAACTCACCAACATTTAATATAATCAAATCTTATACAGGTTCAAGCATACGATTACATCATATGGACTGTTATCGACTTGAAGGTGAGGAAGATGATTTAGGTTTCGATGAATATTTTGAAGACAATGCCATCATAGTTATAGAATGGAGTAAATTTATCAAAGATTTCCTTCCTCCTAATCACTTAACGATTAATATAAATGTCAAAAATGCGAATGAGAGACAAGTATCCATTGAAACACATGGACAACATTATGCATTAGTAAAGGAGGCAATCTTAAATGAACTATCTTCTAATTGATACGTCAAACCAACCTTTATCAGTAGCTATTATGAAAGATAATGAAGTGATTGCTGAAAAAACAACTGATATCAAAAAGAATCATTCAGTGCAACTCATGCCTGAAATAGCAGAAATTCTTTCAGAAAGTAAAATAAATAAAGCAGAAATAACTGATATCGTGGTAGCGGAAGGTCCAGGTTCATATACCGGTCTTAGAATAGGGGTTACTGTTGCTAAAACATTAGCGTATGCATTAAACACTAACTTATATGGTGTCTCATCACTTAAAGCACTTGCTAGCACAATCAAAGACAGTACGAAGTTGTTAGTACCCATTTTTGATGCTAGAAGAGAAGCAGTTTATGCAGGTGTTTATCAATATCAGGACAATGAATTAATAACCATTATTGATGATATTTATATACCTATTTTTAAACTTATTGAAAAACTTCATCAACTAAATCAACCTTATGTGTTTGTAGGATATCATACCGAAAAAATAAAACATTTATTAGACAGTGACATCATAGAACAGTTACCAAAAGCTTCAAGTATGAAGCAATTAATTCAAAAACCAGAAAATATACATTCATTTACTCCTAAATACCATAAATTATCAGAGGCGGAACGAAATTGGTTAAACCAACAAGAGAACAATTGAATATTAGGAAAATGAGTGTGGAAGATGTACCTAAAGTTTTTGATATAGAAAGAAATAGTTTCTCACACAGTTCGTGGTCAATCGATGCATTTTATCATGAAATAGAAAACAACGAATTTGCAACATATTTTGTGATAGAATTTAGGGACAAAATAATTGGATATGTTGGTTTATGGTTAGTCGTTGATCAAGCACAAATTACAACGATAGCTATATCAAAGGCATTTAGAGGCTATGGTCTTGGTCAACTTTTACTTAAATATGCAATGAACTATGCACGTTTTTCTTGTGATGTGATGAGTTTAGAAGTAAGAATAGATAATGATGTTGCACAACATGTTTATAGAAATTTAGGATTTCAAAATGGTGGAAAAAGAAAGAATTATTATGGAGAAGGCGAGGACGCATTAGTCATGTGGGTGAATTTGAAATGACAAATAATACATTAATCTTAGCAATAGAAACAAGTTGTGATGAAACGAGTGTAAGTGTAGTAAAGAATGGCACTGAACTTTTATCTAATACTGTTTTAAGTCAAATAGATAGTCACAAACGTTTTGGTGGTGTTGTACCTGAAGTTGCTAGTAGACATCATGTTGAGGGGATAACAGCAACTATAGATGAATCATTAGTGAGTGCAAAAGTGAAAATGGAAGATATTGACGCTATTGCAGTAACACAAGGCCCCGGATTAATAGGAGCTTTATTAATTGGTATTAATGCGGCTAAAGCTTTGGCATTTGCTTATGATAAGCCTATTATTCCAGTACATCATATTGCTGGTCATATTTATGCCAATCACTTAGAACAACCATTAACGTTTCCACTTATGTCATTGATTGTATCTGGTGGTCATACTGAACTGGTATATATGAAAAATCATTTAGATTTCGAAGTGATTGGTGAAACGAGAGATGATGCAGTAGGAGAAGCTTATGATAAAGTTGCTCGAACAATCAATCTTCCTTATCCTGGTGGACCGCATATTGATCGATTAGCAGCTAAAGGTAAAGATGTATACGATTTTCCAAGAGTTTGGCTCGAAAAAGATAGTTATGATTTTAGTTTTAGTGGTCTTAAAAGTGCTGTAATTAATAAACTGCACAATTTAAGACAGAAAAATATTGAAATTGTAGCTGAAGATGTTGCAACAAGTTTCCAAAATAGCGTTGTAGAAGTTTTAACACATAAAGCTATTCATGCTTGTAAAACGTATCATGTTAATCGCTTAATTGTTGCAGGTGGTGTTGCTAGTAATAAAGGATTAAGAGCTGCACTAAGTGAAGCATGTAAAAAAGAAGGCATACACCTTACTATTCCAAATCCTGTTCTTTGCACTGATAATGCAGCGATGATTGGTGCTGCTGGATATTATTTATATCAAGCTGGTTTGCGTGGCGATTTAGCCTTAAATGGACAAAATAATATTGATATTGAAACTTTTTCTGTTTAAATAATATTTCAAAGCGCCTATCTAAGAGTGACTACTTTTAGATAGGCGCTTAACTTTTTTATAAATATTAAACTAATTAATTCTAGAGGTTTCGAATATTTTGTTGAGCACGCTGATAAATATCGATAGGAAACTGTGTAATACGCAGTAATTCAATTGCATTACGTGTATTGGCTTTACCAGGTTTAATTTTGTAATCGAAAAATATGCTATTTTCTTGAATAGATTCATTAAAATGATAATTATTATATGTATTTTCTAATAATATTGATAGTTCAACATCATGTGTCGCAGCGATAACCTGATATGCTTTTTGATTATCTAAATACGATAATACTGATTCAGAAGCGGCAATACGTTCAGTTGTATTCGTTCCTTTAAAAATCTCATCTATAAAACAATATATCTTATTGCACTGATAAGTGTTAAATAATCTACGAATAGACTTAAGTTCTGACATGAAATAACTGTCACCACTTAAAACGTCATCCGCATTTGCCATTGATGTCATTACATAGCCAGGTTGATAAATAAATGAGTGAGCTGTTGCAGTTTGTATTGATTGAGCTAAAATCAAATTTAGTGCAACTGCTTTCATAAATGTAGATTTTCCTGATGCATTAGAGCCTGTGAGTAATATATGATTTGAAATGTCAATGGTGTTAGCAATCGCATTTTCTTCATCTAGCAGAGGATGAATGATTGATTTCATTTGAAGGCCATTAATATTGTTATTGATTTTAGGATAACAATAATGTGTCAAAGTATGTTGATACATAGCTATAGAGTAATGATTATCTAATATACTTATATAGTCATAACATGCCATAACTTCTTCTTGATACTTAAAGTAGCTACGTTGTATTAAATGAAATAAAACATAATCTATCATGAATACTAATTTAATAAACATAATTATGCTACTCACCATATCTTGTGATTCTAATCTAGCTAATAAACCGCTAAAACGACGTGAAGCTTTAAAATGAGTAAAATCAACACTTATCGCTGGCGTGCTCTCAATCTTACTTAAAGCTTGACTTTGCTTTATAACATTAGCAGTATAAAAAACTGATTTTAAATCTTGGTCATAAGATTTTTTTAGTTTGAAAGATAATATTGCATTTAAAATCATAAAAGTAAGACATATTAATATACCTTTTGAAGGAATTAAAAAAATGAATGCAAACCCAATAAATGGTAACAACGGACAAAACATTAATAAAATATTACGCTTAGAGGGTAACATTTGATCTGGAAACAAAGGGTATACATTTTTACCAATTTTAGAAAGAATGTAAGATACATTTAAACGAAATACTTTATTATCTTTAAACATGTTTATCAATGAGGTTTGATTTACCTTAAACATACCTCTTAAAGTTGCATATAGTCGCATTTCACCAATTGCAGTGAAATTAAAATTAATTTTATGAAATAACGTATCCATATTTAGGTCTGACCAAGTCTTATCGTCGATAAATGACTGCTTATTATAATGATCACGGTAAGTACGGTATTGGGCATCGAATCGTGAATTAGGACGTATAAAACTTTCTAATTTTAATTTGTTATCCCATAAAGTATTTATTTTAGCAATCTGTTTACGTCTCTCTATTATAGATATAATTACATTTACAAGTGTAATTAGGATGATGAAAGTTAATATAATTAGTACTAAGGTTTGATTGTTCGTCATGAAGTTTAGTTCTCCTTTATCTTTCTCAATAAATTATTTCATAAATGAATATCTGAAACAATTAAAAATGGAAAATAAGTTGTCAATAGGGAACGTGCGTACTTATCAACAAAATGTGAGTAAGTTGTGGGTAAGTAGTGAAGTTGTTTGTGGATATGTAAATAAATAAGTTAATTTTAAAACATAAAAGTGTCAATTTACTTGTGGATAAATAGGATAACTCTGTGGATATTGATTATGAAAGTAATTCATGCTGTTAATAATATTTGTGTAAAAACATACTAAAAGACACCGAAAAGTCATATATTCAACTTTTAGGTGTCTTGTCATTATGTTGGAAATTAGAGCTTTTCTTGTAATTTTTCCCATTCTAACATTATTTGTTCTAATTTTTGTTCGGTTTCGGATTTTTGATTGGCAAATTTACTAGCTTTTAGAGGGTCGTTAAATACTTCAGGCTGTGTTAGCTGTTCTTCGATATGTGATATTTGTGATTCTAATTCTTCGATTTGTCTTTCACAATGTTCAATTTGTCTTTCTAATTTACGTTGTTGTCTTTTTTGTTGTTTTTGACTGAAATAGGTTGAAGTATTTGCGTCTTGATTTATCTCTTTATTTTCAAAATTATTTTGAATTTCTGTTTCATGTGCTTTGATAGCAATAGCTTCTTCAGTTTTCTCAATATAATACTGATAATCTCCTAAATACATTTGGCCACCATTAAGGTTTAAATCAAAAACTTTATTTGCAAGTTGGTTAATAAAATAACGATCATGTGATACAAAAATAATCGTGCCTTCAAAATCTTTCAATGCTTGTTCAAGCATTTCTTTAGAATCAATATCTAAATGGTTAGTCGGTTCATCTAAGATAAGAACATTATCACGTTGTAACATTAAAAGTGCTAATTGTAATCGTGCTTTTTCTCCGCCGGATAAGTCATTGATAATTTTTTTAACGTCTTCTTGAACGAACAAGAAACGCCCCAATACTGCACGTACATCTTTTTCATTCATGTGTGGATATTGATCCCAAACATAATCGAGAATGGTTTTATTTGATTTAAATTCAGCTTGTTTTTGATCATAGTATCCAATTTGTAAATTAGCACCAAAGATAATTTGACCACCTAGTTTTGGATGTTTTTCAGCAATTGTTTTTATCAATGTTGTTTTACCAACACCATTTGGCCCAATGATAGCTATATGATCCCCTTTAAAGACTTCGAGGTTTATAGGTCGTGTAATAGGTGAGTCGTAACCAATCTTTAAATCATGAATATGCATCACATCATTACCAGTATTACGGTCGAAGCCAAATTGTATATTTGCACTTCTAGCATCTATCATAGGTTTATCAATACGTTCCATTTTTTCCAATGTTTTACGTCTACTCTTAGCCATGCCACTTGTAGATGCACGAGTAATATTTTTTTCTACAAAGGTTTCTAAACGCTTGATTTCTTCTTGTTGCTTTTCAAATTCTTGCATGCGCTTTTCGTAATACTGATTACGTTGCTTTATAAATTGCTCATAGTTTCCTACATAGTGTTTTACATTTCCTAGAGCAACATCATAAACTTGAGTTACAATTTTATCTAAAAAATATCTATCATGACTGATAATCACAATTGCTCCTTTAAAGTACTTTAAGTAATCCTCTAACCACTTGGTTGTTTCCATGTCTAGATGGTTAGTTGGTTCATCAAGAAGGAGTAGATCGGGTTCTTTAAGTAACATTTGAGCAAGAGAAAGACGTGTTTTTTGACCACCACTAAAATCATTAATAGGCTTGTTGAAATCGTTTTCTGTAAAGTTAAGCCCGTGCAGTACTGTTTTAATTTTACTTTCATATTGATAACCATCTAATTGCTCATAACGATTAGTTAAAGTTTCATATTTTTCAATATGTGATTGATATTCATCGGATTCATAATCTTGTCCATTTCGTGCAAGCCAATCTGTTTCATCCTTAATTAAATTTTCAATTTTTTTAATGTGTTCAAAGGGCTTAGACATTTCTTCAAAGACAGTAGCTTCTGAATTGAGTGTCATTTGCTGAGTTAAATAACTCATTGTTAAATTTTTGATTTTTGATATATGACCACTATCGTAATTTTCAACACCTGCTATGATTTTCATTAATGTCGATTTACCAGCTCCATTACGGCCTACTACGCCGATTCTTTCGCCAGTTTTCACCTCAAAATTAACATCTGTGAAGATATCTTCACCATCGAACGATTTGGAGATGTCATTAAGTTGTAAAAGTATCATTCGATTCTCACCTTTCTATGTATTTGAAATAGGTTTAAACTATATATAAAGTATTTGTTTTTGAATATTTAAATTTTTGTTAATTCTATATTATCGAATTTTAAATAGAAAAATAAATTGTGTACGTTGTCTTGAAATGATGTTAAACTCAATTACCTCTATTCTACAGTATTCATAGAACACATGAAACTAGGATATTTATTTTTAAAAATTAATAATGTATAATGTTTAAGTATTCGTTGTAGACAATTATTTGTATTATGAGATGACATTCAACATATGTTTTAACTCATTTACTGATTTTAAAGATACATGCATAATATACGCGAAAAAGGGGGTTAGATATATGTCAGATGATTTTAAAATTCCTCGCGCTACATTAAAACGTTTACCTTTATATTACAGATTTGTCAGTATTTTGAAAGGTAAAGGTATAGATCGTGTTAATTCTAAAACAATAAGTGAAGCACTACAAATTGATTCAGCTACAATAAGAAGAGACTTTTCATACTTTGGTGAATTAGGAAAAAAAGGATATGGATATAATATAGATAGTATGCTTGAATTCTTTAAATCAGAATTAAGTGAGAGCGATCAAATTAAAATTGCCATTATAGGTATCGGTAATTTAGGGCGTGCATTACTTACATATAACTTTTCAATACATGATGAGATGACAATTACTGAAGCTTTTGATATTAGATCAGATATTATAGGTGAAAATATTGGTGACGTTGTGGTAAAACATAGCGATGATATCAAAACGACATTAGAATCAGAAGATATTGATGTAGTCATTTTAACAACACCAGATAATGTAGCTCAACAAGTTGCTGATGAACTTGTGAAAGCCGGTGTTAAAGGTATACTAAACTTTACACCACGTCGAATTAAAACACCCCAAGATGTCCAAGTACATCATATTGACTTTGGTATAGAGTTACAATCATTATTGTTCTTCATGAAAAATTATAGTAAATAATTAATAAAAATCACTTTAACATAGTACTCTCAATTGAGAGTGCTTTTTTTATATTAAACAGTTACAATAGATTATAAATACGAAACTTTTTTAACAAAAATTGTAAGTTGATATTTATTGAAATGGGAGATTGAAACAAGTGACTCAAGAAATAAATTGTAATTTCAAACCACATATTCCTAGAATAATGACAGTTCCTGGTATATTGTTGATACGTGAAAATAAGTTGGAGTTTCAGGCATATAATCAAAACAATAATCCATTCAATATCCAATTCGAACTCTCTAGCATTGTGCGGTATAGAATATCTAAAGGTTTATTAGGAAATAAATTGTTTATTTATTATTCTGATGGAGAGTGGTATAAATTTAGTAACTTATCTAAAAATGACTTAAACAAACTCACAAAATATTTATATTAAAAAATAATAAAGAAAATTAAGAATTTGCAAAATATTGTCCTTTCTACTATAATACCTTAGTATTTATATCGGAAAAAGGTGATAAAATGGTTTGGACAATTATAAGCGGACTAGTCGTTGGCATATTGCTAGGATTTGTAATGCAGAGAACAAGATTTTGTTTAGCTGGTGGATTTAGAGATATGTACGTTCAAAAGAGTAACAAAATGTTTTATGCATTGCTTATTGCTATTACAGTCCAAAGTATTGGTTTACTTATTCTAAAGAACTTGAATATTATTGAGGTTCCAGCAGAAACATTTCCAGTTATAGGAACTATTTTGGGATCCTTTGTTTTTGGAATAGGAATAGTATTAGCTGGAGGATGCGCGACTGGAACTTGGTATAGGGCTGGTGAAGGGTTAATTGGAAGTTGGGTGGCATTAATATTTTATGCATTGACTTCAGCCGTAACTAAAACTGGGGTACTTCTTCCAATAATGAATCAAATAAATAAACCGACACAAGTCAGCACAAGTATGACGAGTACAACTGGTATACCACAATGGATTCTCGTCACGTTATTAACTGTAATTACAATATTTTTTGTTGTAAAAACAATTCGAAAGCCTAAAATAATGGTGCCCCAACTTAAACAAAAATATAGTGGTATTAGACATTATCTATTTGAAAAAAGATATCATCCATTTGTTGCTGGCATTGCAATAGGTTTTATTGCTCTACTTGCTTGGCCTATGAGTGAATCTACTGGGAGAATGGGTGGCTTAGGTATAACAACACCATCTGCAAATCTTGTAAATTATCTTATTTCAGGAGATTTAAAATTTATTGATTGGGGTGTGCTTTTGGTACTAGGTATATTCATAGGTTCTTATATAGCTGCAAAAGGGTCTAAAGAATTTAGATGGAGATTGCCAGATATTAAGACAATTCGCAATAGTGCGCTTGGTGGCATATTTATGGGATTTGGTGCTTCAGTTGCAGGTGGTTGCTCTATCGGTAATGGTCTAGTAGAGACAGCTACAATGAGTTGGCAAGGATGGATTGCTTTAGCCTCTATGATTATTGGTGTTTGGTTTATGAGTTATTTTATTTTTGTAAAACCTATGAAAAAGTTACAACAAGTATCTCAAAGCTAATATTGGTTATTCAAATGTGACATTAGATAAAGTGAATGAGGAGGTATATCAATGGTATACGAATTAGGAACAGTAGGGATGGTTTGTCCATTTCCTTTAATAGAAGCACAAAAGAAAATGAATGATTTAAATCAAGGGGATGAATTGAAAATCGATTTCGATTGCACCCAGGCTACCGAAGCATTACCTAATTGGGCTGCAGAAAATGGATATCCAGTTACAAACTATGAGCAACTTGATGATGCATCATGGACTATTACCATTCAAAAGGCATAAAAACTTATAGTTATAAGGTTGATAAAAAGATTTTTTAAGGATAGAAAATTAAGCAAATTTAATTATAGATTAAATTGACGAGAAAAAAGTTAAATTAAGTAGCCATTAGCTATATCGTTGAAAGAAAGAGCTAAACTTGAAGACTGTTTTTAATTTAATGAAATTCGTTAGTAGAATTATGATAGCCTGAGACAACAATCATTGTCCCAGGCTTATTTATTATTGTAATGAGATAACTAAATCAAGATTATCTTTTTATTATACTCATTACTAACATGGTGTAACGAAAGTAATTTGTTTTTAGTACTACGTTTATATATTCAATGTAACTTAAAGTGACATACTGTGTAACATGACCTTACCTAATTTTGCTTTTAAAAAAAACACTCATTATGATGTTTTTAAAGGAAGTGGTAAGTATGAATATGAATGATACAATATTTCTATTTTTATGTACTCTATTAGTATGGTTAATGACACCAGGTTTAAGCCTTTTTTATGGGGGACTCGTACAATCAAAAAATGCTTTAAATACTGTAATGCAAAGTATGGTTGCCATTGTCATTGTCACGTTTATATGGATAATGATTGGTTTCTCTTTAAGTTTTGATGGAGGTAATCAATGGATAGGTGGTTTGAAATTTTTGGGTCTTCATCATGTTGGTTTTGAAATTTCAAAAACTTTGAGTCCTCATATCCCTCTCTCATTATTTATGTTGTTTCAAATGATGTTTTGTACAATTGCGGTATCTATTCTATCAGGTTCGATAGCCGAGAAAATGAGATTCATTCCTTATCTGATTTTTGTGAGTTTATGGGTTCTATTAATTTATAGCCCTGTTGCCCACTGGGTATGGGGTGGTGGTTGGATTAGTAAAATTGGAGCAATAGATTATGCGGGTGGAACAGTAGTTCATATAACATCAGGCGTATCTGGTTTGGTTCTTGGGATAATGATAGGTATAGGTAAGAAGAAAGAAAAACATACTCCCCATAATCTATTAATTACACTTATAGGTGGTATATTAGTATGGTTAGGATGGTATGGATTTAATGTGGGCAGTGCATTTACATTTGATCACATAGCCATGATATCGTTTGTGAATACAGTTATTGGTGCAAGTGCAGGTGCTTTCGGTTGGTTAATCTTTGAATATATCTTGAAAAAGACTACAAGTTTACTAGGTCTTTTATCTGGAGCACTCTCTGGTCTTGTCGCTATTACACCAGCAGCAGGATACGTCAGCTATATGAGTGCTATGATTATTGCAATAATTGGTGGCATAGGTTGCTATATCGTTATAAATTTAATCAAAGTAAAACTCCAATATAATGATGCACTTGATGCATTTGGTATTCATGGTGTAGGTGGTATCTTAGGAGCTGTGTTTACAGGAGTTTTTCAATCACATCAAATTAATAGTGCGGTGCAGAATGGTTTTATCTATACAGGTGATTTTAAAATAGTAGTCATTCAACTTGGCGCGGCAATTGCGACTGTCGTTTTTAGCGCAATAGTCACATTTTTGATTGCGAGATTTATTAAAATTTTTACTCCTTTAGCTACAACTCAAGAAGAAGATAAAACCGGACTCGATGTTATAGTACACGGTGAGAAAGCATATTTCTATGGAGAGCTAAATAAGTTTAATCGTCATATTAAGTTTTAAAATTATATAAATGACAATCACCTAACACGTCAATTTATTTAATCGTATTCTAAACAATAATTTCAACTATTTAAAGCGTTGGTTCATATGATAAAATAAAAAGGAATGATTGATGACGTGATAGGTGATTTTTTATGAAAAATATATCAGATATAGCAAAACTAGCTGGAGTATCGAAAAGTACTGTTTCACGCTTTTTAAATAATGGATCTGTAAGTCCAGCAACAAAAGAAAAAATAACTAAAATAATAGAAGAAAATAATTATCAACCTAATCAATTTGCACAAAGCTTAAGAGCTCGACGTACCAATTTGATTGGAGCAATTATTCCACGTATGAATTCATACGCTGTTGATGAAACAATTAAGGGCTTGGTACACCAATGTAATAAACATCGATATCAGTTATTATTAAATTACACAGGATTAGAAATAGACGGTGAAATTTCGGCACTAAAAACATTATCACGTAGTAAAGTTGATGGAATCGTGCTAATGGCAACACATATTACTGAAGCACATATTGAAGTCATTGAGAAAATAGATGTTCCTGTCATTATAGTGGGACAAGAACATGATCAACTATATAGTATATATCACGATGATTATGAAGCTGGATATAAAATTGGAGTACTCATTGGTGAAAAAGGATGTCGAAATGTACATTTCTTTGGTGTAAGTGAAGAAGATATTGCAGTTGGTGTTCAACGTAAGCTGGGAGTTATTCAAGCGTTGAATGACTATCACATAAGTCCGAAAATTTATGAGACAACATTTAAGCATGAACAAGCTTTTAAAGATGTAAGTCAGCAACTTAAAAGAGTACATCATGCTGATGCGATAGTTGGAGCAACTGATACCATTGCTTTTGCAATCCATAAATATTGCTCTGATCATCAACAAAGGTTTTACAATTGTTCAATATATGGATTTGGTGGAGACCCTATGACTCAAATAGTATCACCTGTCATTCAAACGGTTAGCTATAATTACTTTGAAGCAGGAGAGCAAGCATTAAAAGAAATTAACCAACTATTAAAAGGTGAACAAACAGCATTAAAAATAAAAATTCCTATCCAATTGAATTAACATGCACAACAAGCTTGTTTTGGTTAAAATGGAACCGATACCACATATAATGATAATTGCTAATCAAATTGGTATAATTATTGTGAAAACATAGTTAAATGAAATAATTAATTATATGTTGACTGGTATCAATTGGATATTAATAGGCCTGAATTTAAACATATCAAACAGTGACATTATTAACATATTTCTCTAAATCAATATGTTAGAATAATAGAGTTATTAATATATAAATAATTGTAGTAGGAGGAAGAACATAGTGGAGTGGACTCGTGAAGAGAGATACCAACGTATTGAGGATGTTGATAAAACATATCTTGAGCAACTGAAACACCAAGTGGATACATCTTTATATAGACAAACATTTCATATCCAACCTGAAATGGGTTTATTGAATGATCCAAACGGACTCATTTATTATGAAGGATACTACTATATTTCACATCAATGGTTTCCGTTAGGTGCTGTGCACGGTTTAAAATATTGGTTTAATTATAAAAGCAAAGATTTATTACATTTTGAACCTCAAGGAACACTTCTTAAACCTGATACTAAGTATGATAGTCATGGCGTATACAGTGGAAGTGCTTTTGAATATCAAAATCACCTTTATTATATGTATACAGGTAATCACCGTGACCAACATTGGAATAGAATTTCCAGTCAAATGATTGCCAGAATGAACAAAGACGGAAAAATAGAGAAGTTTCCTAAACCTGTGATTTATGGACAACCTGAAGGCTATACAAGTCATTTCAGGGATCCCAAGGTATTTGAAAAAAATAATCAACTGTACGCTATTCTAGGTGCTCAAAATGAAAATGAGATGGGTCGTTTACTTTTATATCGTAGTCAAGATGTTGTTGATTGGCATTTTGAGGGTGAGATTAAAACTAATCTGACACAATTTGGTTATATGTGGGAGTGCCCTGATTATTTTAGACTAGGCAA
The DNA here is from genome assembly GCF_052976705.1 of Staphylococcus sp. MSU001. Classification (NCBI taxonomy): domain Bacteria; kingdom Bacillati; phylum Bacillota; class Bacilli; order Caryophanales; family Staphylococcaceae; genus Staphylococcus; species Staphylococcus sp. MSU001. The sequence goes on along the minus strand of NZ_JBRIKK010000007.1, from coordinate 94,950 downwards.
TAAAGATGTCATACTCATGTGTCCACAAGGTGTTGAAGCTGAAGGAGATAAATTTAGAAATATCTATCAATCAGGGTTTATGATAGGAGATTTAAACTTTAATAATCTATTTTTCGATCATGAAAGTTTTCAAGAATTGGATAATGGTTTTGATTTCTATGCGCCACAAACGTTTATTGATGCAGATGGACAACGCATTTTAATAGGATGGATGGGACTTCCAGATACAGAGTATCCTACAGATAAAGAGGGGTGGGCACATTGTCTTACTATTCCTCGAGTACTGACTATTGAAAATGGAAAACTTAAGCAACGACCTTTTAAGCAGTTAGAAGATTTAAGAACAAATAAAGAAACAGCTTTGGGATATGCTAATAAATTCAAACGTAAATTACATCCATATGAGGGTAAACAGTATGAGATGATTATAGATATATTAGAAAATGATGCTTCAGAAATATATTTTGAATTGCGTAGCTCTCGATCTGAATCTACACTGATTACTTATAATAAACACGAAAATAAACTCACTTTAGATCGTACCGATAGTGGGAAACTACCATCAAATGTCGATGGAACAACGCGTTCTACCATTTTAGACTCACCATTAAAACAGTTACAAATTTTTGTAGATACATCTAGTATCGAAATATTTTGTAATGATGGTGAGCGTGTTTTAACCTCACGTATTTTCCCAAATGAGGATGCTACTGGTATAAAAGCTTCGACTGAATCTGGTCAAGTATATTTAAAATTCACTAAATATGAATTAAAAGGGTGATTTATAATGAGACGTCTATTTGCCATTGGTGAGGCATTAATTGATTTCATACCACACGTAACACATTCAAAATTAAAAGATGTTGAACAATTTAGTCGACAAGTTGGAGGCGCACCGTGTAACGTAGCGGCTACAGTAAGTAAATTAGGTGGAAAATCAGAAATGATAACACAACTAGGAAATGACGCGTTTGGTGATATCATTGTAGAAACAATTGAACAACTTGGTGTAGGTACGCAATATATTAAGCGAACTAATAAAGCAAATACTGCGTTGGCATTTGTTAGCCTTCAAGATGATGGTCAAAGAGATTTCTCATTTTATCGTAAACCTTCTGCAGATATGTTATATCAACCTGAAAATATTGATGATATTAAAGTTTTCCAAGACGATATTTTACATTTTTGTTCTGTAGATTTAATAGAGAGTGACATGAAATATGCCCATGAGAAAATGATTGAAAAATTCGAGTCAGTAGGAGGTACTATTGTTTTTGATCCTAATGTACGCTTACCTTTATGGGAAGATAAACTCGAATGTCAACGTACAATTAATGCGTTCATACCTAAAGCTCATATTGTTAAAATATCTGATGAAGAATTATTATTTATTACTGGTAAGAAGAATGAAGATGAAGCAATTCAATCTTTATTTAGAGGTCAAGTTAATGTAGTGATTTATACGCAAGGAGCACAAGGTGCCACTATTTTTACCAAAGATGATTATCGTATTCATCATGAGGGGTATCAAGTTCAAGCAATTGATACAACTGGTGCTGGTGACGCATTTATAGGTGCTATTATTTATTGCATACTCCAGGCTCGGCATTCTGAATGTAAAGATTTATTTAAGGAAAAGGGAAAGGATATACTAGCGTTTAGTAATCGTGTTGCAGCACTTACAACAACGAAACATGGTGCTATTGAAAGTTTGCCAACAAAAGAAGATATAAAAGACTATTATTGATTAAAAACATAAGAAATAAGTCAAACACCCACCTTTACAACTTCATATCGTAAAGGTGGGTGTTACATTATATTTTTTTAACATTACGTACTGAAGCGAAACAATTTTCGCCATTCTTAAAGTAAACAATACGTTCTTTTGAATCAATAGATTCAATATTATGCCTGTTTATCACAAAACTGTTATGACATCTAAAGAAACGTTCATCAAGTTGTGCTAATTCCTTTAAATTTCCATAAAATTCAATTTGTCGATTATCAAGATGTGCGATGAGTCTATGAGATTTCGTAGATGATTCAAAAAACATAATATCATCATATTGAACGTATACTGAATTACTTCCACGTTTTAACTCAATCGTATCTACATTACTTTCTTTAGATAATAATTTGAGTCGTGTATGTGCTGTTTCAAGACAATCTATGATTCTCATTTTTAATTCAGATGGATCATCCTTAAAAATAAAATCCATAGCAGCCACTTTATAAACAAACGTCAAATAAGTGAGTTCACTGTGACTCGTTACAAATATAATATTACCAACAGGATCATGTTTACGAATTTCACTGGCTAATTTAATACCGTTCATATCAGCTTCTAATTGAATATCAAGGAAGTAACAACCAATGTCGTTAAGTTCTTTTGATTCCTCTAAGACCTCATAAGGATCATTTGTTGCTAAAGCTAACTCCATTGGCTTTTCTTCAATCATTATGTAGTTTTTAATGATTGATACCATATGTTCTCTTTGTCTTTGGTCATCTTCACAAACAAAAATTTTCATTTAATTCTACACATCCTTATGATTCCTTATTATTTATTTCGACTTTTTGCACAAAGTAACCATTTTCAATGACAGTATCTAATAAAACATTCTCGTTTGAGTCTGTCAGTTCTTTTAAAGTTGATAAACCTATACCGCGATTATCGCCTTTAGTAGAAAAACCTTGTTCAAACAACTCATGAATTTTAGGAATATCATCACTACATTTATTCATAACGATAAAAGTGACAGATTCATCATTATCAATGAATGCGATATTGATGAGTGGTTCATCAATATTTTCTGAAGCTTCAATAGCATTATCAGTTATAATACCGATAATACGACTAAGCTCAACAGTATTCATATCGATACGATCAATTTCATCAGGAACCTCAATACTAATTGGAATACGTTTTTCTTGAGCTTGAATAATTTTAGTAGTAATCAGCCCTTTAATTTCTCTCACTTTCAATTTTTCAATACCATTCATTTTAATAGAGCGAGTTTTTAATTTATCTTTCATTGGGACGATATGTTCATCAAAATATTTACGTAATCCAGGCATATCATCTTCTCTTATGTAATCTGAAAGAGTGGTGAGGATATTAATATAATCATGTCGGAACTTACGCATTTCATTGTTAATGCTTTCTATACGTAACGTGTACTCATAATATGCTTCGATTTCTTTTACATTACGTTTATACCTCATTTCACGGAGTGTAAAATTGGACATCACTAATATCACTACACTTAAAAAAACCATAATACCCAACAATAAGATGGCATATAATTTAAGCGTATCGTTTCCTCGCATATCAGTTTGTGACACCATATAAAGTAAAATAAATGATATAAAAAGTACAATTGTTATTATGAATAAGTATCTTTTATTGAGTGACAAGTAGGATACTTTTAATTTATTGAACAATAGTTGAGTTAAATAAGCAATGATTAGAGTTATGATTACAAAAAAGCTAAAATGTATTAACTGTAAAGCAAATTTAAACGGAATATAGTCTTTTATAGTTAAATGTATGTAAACAGTTATGAAATTAGTTATATATAAGATCATAGTGGTGAATAATACAACTAATATTGAATAAAGTTTTATTTTTGTATAAAAGAAAATGGTGATTATTATAACCAAAAATATTAATGCTTTACTTTGCCAAAAGTAATACATTATAGCAGAAGGGATTACAATCGTAAAAACGATTATGTAATCCCTAAAATTAAATTTCATATTAATGATAACTTTAGTAACCCAAATCATTAAAAAGATTTGTAGGCCTGCAAACGGAAATAAATTAATATCATCCATATCTTACACACTTTCTAGGGTTATATTTACTCGTATAGTTTAGTCAGTTCTTCTGGCACTTCTGGTTCGTCAAAGTAAGAGGCACATACACTATCTCCTGCTACAGTACCAACAAATTCCAAGATTGTAGTGAAAATTTTTATAAATAAATTAAAAATGTTTTCCATGATTAATATCCTCCTTAGGGAAAAAGATGGGTAGTAATGTTAAAGATTCTAAAATTATACCGAATAAAATAAGTTTATTTATCGGTTCTTTTGTTACTAATGAAATAACTACTATAATACTATATAAAAATATGGAGAGTACTTTTTTTCGCTTTACAAGACGTTTAGGTATAGGTTGTTTCTTAGTTGCTGCAGGTGCGTATAAAATGATAATAATTAAACCGATTAATGCCATAGATAAAAGAACATAATAGTTAATATCTAACTTTATTATTAAGTATGGAAAAATAATAAAGAGAATTATGTTCTGAATATGACATAACAATGACGAATTTGCGTGTGTACCGTGTGCATGTCTTCTAATTAAAAAATAACTTAAATGGGTTAAAAGAGTGTAAAAGAAAGTATGAAAGATTATTGCTAGCCCATACACAACTATAGACTTTTCAATATTTATCGCTAGTACCTGCATCCCTAAACGAACTTTTAGAAACTGAATGTGATCTAAGTTATTTTTACGTTGTAAAAATTGAGCAAATTGCTCAATTTTTTTATCGATGATTTTCACTTGTTTTCTACTCTCCTCAAGTGTCATTATACAATTTTGCGCAACATTTTTTAGAAAACATGCCTAACTGTTAAAAAAATATACCTAAGTGTTTTAATTAAGTACTATTAGTTATTTTATCATATTTAGTTTTACAGTTGAGTACTAAATATTGCTATTTACGAAATTTTAATCTTTAAATGGAAAAATCATGTTTTAATAGACTCATATCACAGAGATGTGATTGAAAGATAGTTGAAAAATTTGCTTAATCTAGTCGAGTGAATGTTAAATTCATTCGTATCCATTACCTTAATTCGAAAGGAGTGAAGTTATAATGGCAGCAGATATCATTTCTACAATCGGTGATTTAGTAAAATGGATTATCGATACAGTTAATAAATTCAAAAAATAATTTTTGAATGAGTCTATTGTAACTTTTGTAACTTTGTTTTCTTCGTATAATTAATACTATTAGTGAGTTGTTGAGCCATCCCAACTTAATAATTTACTAATATAAACTAAGCAAGTGAGAAGCATTTGCTAGTAGCTGTAGTTTCCTTGGACTCAGTGTTACGTATTATTCTTAGCTACCTTAAATAGGTAATTATTTCTAGCATGTAAGCTATCGTAAACAACATTCAATTTATCATGTTAAATAGATAAATTCACTAAAATTTTTTCATAATTAATAACATCCCCAAAAAATAGATTGAAAAAATAACTGTAAAAACATTCCCTTAATAATAAGTTATCAAGCCGTGAGTCTCTCCCAAGCTCACGGCTTTAACTATGCTATTTATAAAGATGTGGTTTTAGATTTTTGAAAACTGGAATATATTCTCTTTGTTGATCTACTAAGTCTATGTCGATATGTGTTGTTAGTACACCTTCTTTATCATCTAAATGGCCTAAAATTTCACCATTAGGATTAATGACAATTGAATTTCCAGCATAACTGGTGTGACCATCATCACCACAACTATTACAAGCTACAATAAAAATATCATTTTCGATTGCTCTCGCTTTTAGTAATGATAACCAATGATCTAGTCTTGAGTTAGGCCACTGTGCTACATAAAAAGCAATTTTAGCACCTTTTCTAGCTGGATAGCGTAATATCTCTGGAAATCGTAAGTCATAACAAATGATTTGTGTCACAAGTGTTTGATCAGATAAATAAAAAGGTTCAGGGACTACATGTCCACCACATAAAAAGTCTGGTTCACGTAACATTGGCACGAGATGTATTTTGTCATATTCATTAATCAATTCTCCGTTTTTATTGATTGCAAAAGCAGTATTATATATATGATTTTCTCTTATATTTGAAACTGAACCTGCAATGATATCCACATTAAATGTATGTGCTAAATCTTTTATAAAGAGAGAACTGTCTTTAAGATTTTTATCAGCTTTTTGTTTTAATTCTTCTAAAGCATAACCGTTATTCCACATTTCTGGAAGCACGACGACACTGGTATCTTTATCTAAATATTGCTTAAACTTAGTTTTGATATTTTGCATATTTTTTTCAACATTTCCACGTTCTACATTGAATTGAAGTATTTGGATTTTCAATATATTCACCCGCCTGTCGTTTTAGTTATAAGATACTAAAATTGCCAGTTAAAGGCAAAATTTCATTTAAAATATCTAAAATTTAATCATGTTAATCTATACATACAACTATATTGAACTAACATAAATTTTGAAATTTTGTTAGGCTTAGGGTGAAGCTTTAGCTTACATCTAATTATCAAGTACTAATTAAAATAAAAAATTTCATGAATACTGTTGTTTACAAATAGTTACTTTTACGTTTCAACTTTATTAATATTAATTTTCAATAATCATATTTAAATGCAAAATGCTTAGTTTTTTTATATACTTGAAATAACAAAAGATTGTAATGGGGAGGTGGTTGAATCTATGAAAAAGTTTAACATTAAACATTCATTTATGCTTACGGGCTTTGCGTTCATGGTAACTACATCATTATTCAGTCACCAAGCACATGCTGAGGGTAGTCATCCTATTGACATTAATTTTTCTGAAGACCAGATTGATAAGAATACAGCTAAGAGCAATACTATCAATCAAGTGAATGACACTAGTCGCACAGGAAATAGTATGAATTCGGATAATGATTTAGACACAGATATCGTTTCAGATTCAGACATTGACACATATTTAGATAGTGATTCAGATTCAGATGGTGACTCAGATTCAGGTAGTGACTCAGGTGCAGACAGTGACTCAGATTCAGACAGTGACTCGGATTCAGATAGTGACTCAGATGCAGACAGCGACTCAGATGCAGACAGTGATTCAGATTCAGACAGCGATTCGGACTCAGATAGTGACTCAGGTGCAGACAGTGACTCGGATTCAGATAGTGACTCAGATGCAGACAGTGATTCAGATTCAGACAGTGACTCAGACTCAGATAGTGATTCAGACTCAGATAGTGACTCAGATTCAGACAGTGACTTAGACTCAGATAGTGACTCGGATTCAGGAAGTGACTCAGATTCAGATAGTGATTCAGACTCTGATACAAGTTCAGGTAAGGGTTCACATACCGGAAAAAAACCTGGTAATACTAAAGGAAATACAAATAGACCTTCTCAAAGTAATACGAATCACCCCCAAAGGCCTAAATACAATCAAACAAATCAAAACAATATAAACCATAATATTAATCATACACGTACTAGTGGAGACGGTGCGCCATATAAACGTCAACAAAATATTATTAATTCTAGTTCAGGTCATAGAAATCAAAATAATATAAATCAATTTATATGGAATAAAAATGGCTTTTTTAAATCTCAAAATAATATCGAACATAGAATGAATAGTAGTGATAATACCAATTCATTAATTAGCAGATTTAGACAATTAGCAACGGGTGCCTATAAGTACAATCCGTTTTTGATTAATCAAGTAAAAAATTTGAATCAATTAGATGGAAAGGTCACAGATAGTGACATTTATAGCTTGTTTAGAAAGCAATCATTTAGAGGAAATGAATATTTAAATTCATTACAAAAAGGGACAAGCTATTTCAGATTTCAATATTTTAATCCACTTAATTCTAGTAAATACTATGAAAATTTAGACGATCAGGTTTTAGCTTTAATTACAGGAGAAATCGGCTCAATGCCAGAACTTAAAAAACCTACGGATAAAGAAGATAAAAATCACAGCGCCTTCAAAAACCATAGTGCAGATGAAATAACAACAAATAATGACGAACACTCCAAAGATTATGATAAGAAAAAGAAAATGCATCGAAGTCTTTTATCATTAAGTATTGCAATAATTGGAATTTTTCTAGGAGTCACTGGACTATATATCTTTAGAAGAAAAGGGTAATAAAATAAGCATCTCGCCATGTATGATAATTGATTTATACATGATGAGATGCTTTTATTTTTAAAATATAAAATGGAATATAAATGTTGCTTGTTCTTGCAATTTTTTAATAGAATCTCCACCTATAACTTGAGTTAATACAACCGAACCATTCATAAGCATGTGTATACCTATTGGCACTGCAATTCGTTTTGTATAAACATAAGCAAGTGAGAAAATGACTCCCATTCCAAAATATACTGGTATAAATTTAAAGTCATTATGTGCTAAAGCGAATATTAGAGAGCTTACTACAGATGCAATAATAAAGCTTACCACACGTGATCCTTTTATAAAGTTATACAATTCTCCGAAGATAACTTTACGAAAAACGTATTCCTCTAAAATGGGGCCTACGATGGATATTAAAACGATAAATATCGGCATTTGCTTAGCAATAGCCATTAACCTTTCGGTGTTTGGACTTCTTTGGGGACTTCCATTGATGGCAAATAAAATTATACTGATAATGAACTGGTAAATCATCACAATACAAAATCCTAATAGAACCCAGGCGAGAATATATCTTTTAGGTTCCTTATGTCCTTGTTCTAATTGAGTAGGATTTTTAATGGTTGCTTGCATGAAAATGATTAACAATGCAACGATGATGAAGATAGATACTTGCATGATAATCATTGTTTGGGCAGTTTGCATTTTAGACATATCTCCAAGTAAATGGCTACCTAAAACCAAACCAGGTAATATTTGAGCTAAACCGTAGAATAGAACGGTTAATAGGGATACCCATAACCTTTTCATAATTTCCCTCCATCTATATATGTATATTATATATTTTATCGTAAATAAAGGTTAAGTACAAAATTAATAGTCCTTATTGCTTGATATATTGACCAATTTTGATTAATATTAAAAACAGATTAGCACTCTATATATCAAAGTGCTAAATCACATGTAAATGAAGGAGGAACAATCATGCTTAAACCATTAGGAAATCGTGTGATTATTGAGAAGAAAGAGCAAGAACAAACAACTAAAAGTGGCATCGTTTTAACAGATAGCGCTAAAGAAAAATCAAATGAAGGTGTGATCATTGCAGTTGGACAAGGTCGTTTATTAGACAATGGCACACAAGTTGCTCCTCAAGTCAGTGAAGGTGACACAATCGTCTTCCAACAATACGCAGGTACTGAAGTGAAACGTGGCGACAAAACATATTTAATTTTAAATGAAGAAGATATATTAGCTATTATAGAATAAAGAGCGAATTTTAAATATTAATTAAATGATTTAATAAGTGGAGGTTGTTTAGACTATGGCAAAAGATCTTAAATTCTCTGAAGACGCACGTCAAGCAATGTTACGTGGCGTTGATAAATTAGCAAACGCTGTAAAGGTTACAATTGGACCTAAAGGGCGAAATGTTGTTTTAGATAAGGATTATACAACACCTTTAATTACAAATGACGGTGTAACAATTGCTAAGGAAATAGAGTTAGAAGATCCATATGAGAATATGGGTGCAAAATTAGTGCAGGAAGTTGCGAATAAAACAAATGAAATTGCTGGGGACGGTACTACTACAGCAACAGTATTAGCGCAATCAATGATTCAGGAAGGTCTTAAGAATGTTACAAGTGGTGCAAATCCTGTAGGCTTAAGACAAGGTATTGACAAAGCAGTGCAAGTGGCTATAGAAGCACTTCATGAGATTTCTCAAAAGGTTGAAAATAAGAACGAGATAGCGCAAGTTGGAGCTATTTCAGCAGCAGATGAAGAAATCGGACGCTACATTTCTGAAGCAATGGATAAAGTAGGTAACGATGGCGTTATCACAATTGAAGAATCAAATGGATTTAATACAGAATTAGAAGTAGTTGAAGGAATGCAATTTGATCGCGGTTATCAATCACCATATATGGTAACTGACTCAGATAAAATGATAGCTGAATTAGAACGTCCATATATATTAGTAACGGATAAGAAAATTTCATCATTCCAAGATATTCTTCCATTATTAGAACAAGTTGTGCAGTCTAGTCGACCAATTTTAATTGTTGCGGATGAAGTAGAAGGTGATGCGCTTACTAATATTGTTTTAAACCGTATGCGCGGAACATTTACTGCTGTAGCAGTTAAAGCTCCAGGATTTGGTGATCGACGTAAAGCAATGTTAGAAGACCTAGCAATATTAACTGGTGCTCAAGTCATTACTGATGATTTAGGTTTAGAACTTAAAGATGCATCTCTTGATATGCTAGGTACTGCAAATAAAGTTGAAGTGACTAAAGATCACACAACAATCGTAGATGGTAATGGTGATGAAAATAATATTGATGCTCGAGTAGGTCAAATTAAAGCGCAAATTGAAGAAACTGATTCAGAGTTTGATAAAGAAAAATTACAGGAACGCTTAGCAAAACTAGCTGGTGGAGTAGCTGTTATCAAAGTAGGGGCTGCAAGTGAAACAGAACTTAAAGAACGTAAACTAAGAATTGAAGACGCATTAAATTCAACACGTGCGGCGGTGGAAGAAGGTATCGTTGCTGGTGGTGGTACTGCGTTAGTCAATATATATCAAAAAGTAAGTGAAATTAAAGCAGAAGGTGATGTTGAAACAGGTGTTAATATTGTTTTACAAGCATTACAAGCACCTGTTAGACAAATTGCTGAAAATGCAGGATTAGAGGGTTCAATTATTGTTGAACGTTTAAAACATGCTGAAGCGGGCGTTGGTTTCAATGCAACAACAAATGAATGGGTTAATATGTTAGAAGAAGGTATAGTAGATCCAACTAAAGTAACTCGTTCAGCGTTACAACATGCAGCAAGTGTAGCTGCTATGTTCTTAACAACTGAAGCAGTCGTTGCTAGTATTCCGGAGCCAGAAAATAATGAACAACCTGGAATGGGTGGCATGCCAGGTATGATGTAGATATTTTATTGATTTTAGACTTCAATATAAATATTTAATTTAAATTACTAAAAAGCTTCTCAAAAGTTGAATAGACTTTTGAGAAGCTTTTTTAGGTATGAGTTAAAATTATCGTAATTACAAAAACGTCAGATATCTCACTATATAGTAAAGTTATAATGTTTAGTCAGTAAAGCTCTGAGAAATCAACGATTTTAATGCAGTTATAAAAATGTTATCTCAATGTTGAAAGTAATAAAAAGTCTTTAGTATTATTCGGTAATTTTAAATTGTGAAAAATTAAAATACATGATATATTATAAATTAAATAACGTATTGTGTATATTTTGTTCGATTATGCTCACACTGTAAATCTCAGTATCATAGGCATATGATATCGAAATTTAATTTAAATCAAAAAATTAGGAGGCACATACAACTATGAAAGACATCAAACCTAATAATTCGAAATTAATACAAACATATTTAAGTAAGAAAACTATAAGATATGGCACAGCAAGTGCATTAACATTGGCACTCTATTTATTTAACAGTAACGTAACTGTGTATGCGGATGAAAATACTGCAAATCAAGGAACATCACCAAAAACTTCACAAACAGCACCTACAAATAATAATGAAAATACAGATGCAACAGCCGTAACAACAGATCAAAATAATAATGATGAAGAAGAATACGATGCGTCATATGAACTACCAATTCTTTATGTAACTGTCTGGCTAGATGATCAAGGAAATATTATTAAAGATGCTGTGGAAGATGCTAAAACCCCTGCTTCAGAAAGGCAACCGGTGAAAATTCCTGGGTACCAACATTATAGAACTTCTGTGAGTGACGGAATTACTAAGTTTATTTATCGTAAAATTAGCACTGCACAATCACCTATGGTTGAAAATAATCAACAAGATAATAATACAAATGAAGTTGTTGAAACAACCAATCAAAATAAAGATGAAGTGAATGGAAAAGAACAAAATCAAGCAAATACTTCGGTAACAAATACACAAATTACCAAAAACGAGAAAGACGAAAACACAAAAACACTACAGAAAGATAAAGAAGAGAAAATTACAAAAACTCCGAAGAAAGATAGAGAGGAGAAAAGCCCAATAAAACCAAATAGCGGTAAAGACAAGAAAGACGAAGTCACAAAAGCACCGAAGAAAGACAAAGAAAAGAAAATCACAAAAACTCCGAAGAAAGATAGAGAGGAGAAAAGCCCAGTAAAACCCAATAGCGTTAAAGACGAGAAAAAATCTAAAGACACAAAAACACCAAATAACGACATAGACGAGAAAGACACAAAAATAACTAAGAAAGACAAAGAAGACGAAATTACAACAACTTCTAAGAAAGATAATAACATTGATGTACAAGATAAATTACCGGAAACAGGTAAAACAAACGATATTCAAAATCCTGCTTTAATAATGTTACTTGCTGGTTTAGGTTTATTAGGATTATTTAGAAATAAAATAAGAGAATAGTTAGTCATAGAGTGTGGGTGTACAATCCACACTTTTTCTATTTAAAAACTTAAAGAATAGGGTGGCGAGTGTAGTTACTTGATAAATAATCATTGTAGAAAAATCACAGAGGCTCAACTTCGAGATAATGGAGATAGAAATCAAAAGTCAAAAACTAATGTACTGAGTATCAATTTATTCGTTTTAGCTTTTTGTACTTAAATCACAAAAATAAAACAATAAATTATTAAAGGGTCGACTAACTAAATTGTGAAGATTCTTAAAATTTATATCCGAAGAAAATATAATTAATATTTTTTAGTAAAAATTACATCATATCAAAATAAATGAAAAGGTTTTAACACATAGTTTTCAAGAGCAAATCAATCAAGATAAGAATAGAACTGGGACTGTGAATAGAGAGCATTCATAATCCCAGCCCCTCAAACTTATTTAATATCATCAATTGCATTAGCAATAGACTCAAAGACATAAGGAATATCTTCTTTTTCTACACAACTAAAGGCAATACGAATATCTGTGCTATTTAAAGCAATAATACCAATTGAATAGTTATTAATTAAATGTTTACGTAATTCTTCTGGATCGACTTGATTTAATTTCAATGACATAAAGTATCCTGAATTAAAGTCATAGGCTTGCCAATATTTAGCATATTTATTATCATATACCACTTGTTTAGTTACTTCGTAGCGTTCTTTTAAAATATTGATATTTTGATCGATTTCTTTATCAAATTGCTCATGATGTTTAAGTACATGTTTGATAGCACTCTGAGAAGGTAGCGGAGAACTTGAAATATTGCTACGAATCAATCCTTTTACTTTAGCTTCTAGTGCATTTTTTAACGTTTCATGATTAATTCCAAACGTCATAAAGCCAACTCGGAAGCCCCAAGAGAAGAATTCTTTAGTAGCTCCATCCAAACGCACTGGTAAAAGGTTTGAAGATTTAACCTGTGTTAAAGCTGTGAAAATCGACTGTTGGTAAACTTCTTCATAAAATAACCCATAGTATGCATCATCGACAACAGTTACTACTTTAGTACCCTTATTAGCTAATTCTTCAATTGCATCTACAATAGTATTAACTTCTTCTTTATTTGGTGTGTAACCAGTTGGGTTATTAGGATAATTTAAAATCATAATCACTTTGTCTTTTTTATATTCTTTTAATGTTTTTACAAGCTCAGATGTAGTGAAGTGTCCTGAGTCATCAAAAATAGAATACGTATCGATATGAGCACCGTGACGTGTACTAAATACAAGTTTATAATTGCCCCAGTTGTGTGTCGGTAATAAGATGGTATCTTCTGTATCTACAAATAAATCAGCTACCAGAGAAAGACCGTGTGTGAGCGCGTTTGTAACGATGGGACGAGAGATAGATTTTGACTTTAAGTCGGGATTTTCATTAAGCATTTTTTTCTGCCATAAATCACGTAATTCCTCTACACCTTGAGGAGGTGCATATGGGAAAATTTCATCCGGTGTAAGGTCATTAAACATTTGGTTAAGTGAATCTGCATACATTTTACCTTCTTTTTTGGTTGCCATACCAATAGTAGCATTATATGTAGTACGTTTTGCTTCGGCGGATTGTGATAAAATTCCTTTTGGATAAAACATCTCTTTACCTAATTGTGACATCATATCTAATACTTCTGGACTTGATTGCTTTATTTCATCATTCAATTTTTGGGCTAATGGATTCATCATTGTCTTAACCTCTTTTCAATAAAGTGTTTATATATATATTATCTTGTATTGCTTTAAAGATAAAGTGTTGTACTAAAGTTATAAATTAAAAATTATCTACCAAAAACAGAACATATGTTCTGTTTTTATGTTAAACTATTGATAGGTCATCATATTATATGACACTCATCTTTTTGGGAGGTGTAGTATAATGACGTGGTGGCAAGATGGAATCATAACATTAATTACCGGTGGCATACTCATTGTCTTTCGTATTTGGTTGGAAATAAAATGGAAAGGCAAATAGATGACCAAAAAACCCCAAGTCTGCTGGTACCAGACTTGGGGTTGTGTAGTATAATACGTGGATACAATTAAATTGTAACATTGTACTAAATAGACCGCAAACAATATTATATAAAGTGATGCTATTGAGTGTGGTTCATAGTTTTGTTTTAATTTGATATACTTTTATATTACTGAGGTGAAATAAATGAAACACTTGACTAAAATATTTGTTGGATTAGCTATTGTACTATTTATAGTAGGGTATTATTTACAAGCGACTGATCATGATTCGCAAGGGGTAAAATTATTGCTAGCAGCAATTATGTTCATGATTTGTGCTTTTATTAATAGACATAATGAACGTAAAAAAAAATAGATACATTCATGTGATAAAACTTCAAATATTACTTTAAGTTTTAAGTACATAAAATCAAACAGATGAAGTATATTTTGCTATTTCAACAGTAATTTTAAAAGGATCATTAGTAAATATTTGGCAAAATTTGGTAAAATATTTAATTTTAGGATGAAATTTAGAATTCAAATGAATTCAGTTTCATCCTTTTTGTATATAGATGATATATACAGTATATCTCTTATGAAATAGAGATTTCTACTATTTTTTCCGAAATCACTTTACAAAAGTGTGTATATTGTATATATTATGTATATACAGATGAAAAGGGGGACATCAATGAAAATAATTTTGAAGAACAATAGTGAAAGTCCTATATATGAACAGATTAAACAACAAATTAAAGAAAATGTTTTGAAAGGTTATGTTTCCCCTGGTGAACATCTTCCATCAATGCGTGAGTTAGCTAAAGATTTAAAAGTGAGTTTAATAACGACAAAACGAGCATATGAAGATTTGGAAAAAGATGGGTTTGTAACAACTATTAGAGGTAAAGGAACCTTTGTAAAGGAACAAGATAATTCTATTCTAAAGGAAAAGCAATTTTTTGTTATTGAAAATTTAGCTCACTCTATGTCAAAAGAAGCCAAAACAATTGGAATGCCTTTAGAGGAATTAATAGAAATATTGACTATGATTTATGAGGAGGACGACTAATGAACGCGATAGAACTTAAAGATGTTAATTATCGATCTAACGCATTTCAATTGCAAGATGTCTCCTTCAATGTTCCTAAAGGATATGTTACAGGTTTTATAGGTGGAAATGGTGCGGGGAAAACTACAATAATACGATTAATTATGGATTTAATTCAATCTGAAAGTGGTACGATCAATGTTTTTGAGAAAGATATAAAAATCCATCCTCGTGAAATAAAAAATAAAATTGGATTTGTGTATTCTGAGATTTATTTTAATCAAAAATGGACAGTAAAAAAATTAGAAAATATCATTGCCCCTTTTTATGATCGTTGGGATCATGAAATATTTATAAAGTATTTAAATTTTTTTCAACTTCCATATAAAAATAAAATAAAAACTTTCTCAACTGGTATGAAAATGAAACTATCGTTAGCAATTGCATTCAGTCATCACGCAGAATTATTTATCCTAGATGAACCAACATCAGGGTTAGACCCGTTAATAAGAAATGAATTACTTGAAATTATTCAACAAGAATTGATAGATGAAAATAAGACAGTTTTCTTTTCAACACATATTATTTCTGATTTGGAAAAAATTGCAGATTATATCGTTTTTCTCAGTGAGGGTGAAATCATATTCAATGAGTCTAGGGATAAACTATCGCAAAAATACAAAATCGTTAGTGGTTCTAATGAAGACTTAGATGAAGAGTTGAATGAACTCTTGATATACAAAGAAAGTAAGCAAACAGGCTATATTGGTTTAACAGAATATTATCAAACATTTAATGAATTATTTGGTAGTGGCGTTGAAATAAAAGATGCATCTATAGAGCAATTGATGATTTATTTAGAAAAAAGTAAACAGGAACGAAATACAAATTCAAAACACAAAGTGAGATTTAACTATGAAGCAATTAATGATTAGAAACTTAAAATTACGTAGTTGGACATTAATTCTTTACGCATTATTGCTTTTATTCTTCCCCATTTATCATTTGTTAAATAAAGATACACCATTATATTCAATTATCTCAGGACCAATCGGATTAATACTGACGATGATATGCTTGATAGATATAGGTCATTTATTTAGAGTTAACCGTAGATTAGGTGGTTCATCTTCATATTATTTCTTTTATAGTTTGCCTGTTTCAAAGAAAGATTTGCTTAACGCTAATTACATGACGTGTATTTTATTAACTTTTATAGGTGCGCTTATCATTAGTTTATATGGATACAATACAAGCACAATAAAAACAGATTCGATTTATTTTTCGACGACTTTTTCATTCATTGTAGGAAATTTCTTTTCTATACCTATAGCGTTTAGTAAGAGTACTGAACGTAAAGATCGAGATATCCCATATTTAGCTTATATTGTAGGGATTATGGTGGTTCTGCCATTTACTTTATCGGTCGTTTTCATCTTAATCAATTATCTTACACACAATGATAGCCATATCCCAATGATATACTCATATTTCTTAAATTATGGTCTATTAGTTATAAGTAGCATTTTCTTAGTCATTAATTATTTGATTCAAATTAAAAAAATAAAGAATTAACATTTTTAAGGAGGTCTATGATGAAATTACAACATATCACAAAAAAATATGGTCAAAATACTGTTTTAGACGATATAGATTTTGATTTTGGCGAGAGTCAAATCGTTGGTCTTATCGGTAAAAATGGAGTTGGTAAAACAACTTTGATGAAGGTCATGAATAATAACATTATTAACTATCAAGGAAAGGTCGACATGCCTAAAAGTGAGAATGTTGGCTATTTAATTGAGCATCCTAAGTTATATGGAAATAAGACAGGTTTATTTAACTTAAAATTATTTGCACAAGTATTAGGCGATGGTTTCGATAAGGAATATGCAAATCATATTATTGAAGCTTTTGGAATGAAACCATATATCAAGAAAAAAGTTAACAAATATTCAATGGGAATGAAACAAAAATTATCAATTGCAGTTTCATTAATGAACAAACCTAAATACTTAATTTTAGATGAACCTACAAATGGTATGGATCCAGATGGTTCGATAGATGTACTAAAGACAATTCAATCACTTGTTCAACAATTAGAAATGAAAATATTAATCTCAAGTCATAAATTAGAAGACATTGAATTGATTTGTGATAGAGCAGTATTTCTTAGAGATGGTAAGTTCGTTCAAGATGTAGATATGAAAGATGGGGGACCAGAGGATAGTACCATTCTTACTTTACAAAAAGATGACTTTAATAAAGCTTTAGATTATCTTTCTGAAAACTTTAAAGTACAGCAGTCTCAAAAAGAATCTGGAGAAATTATCATTAAAGCTCAAAATGATTATAGAGAGTTACTTAAATCGTTATCCCAACTAGATATTTATCCAAAATATATTGAAACACGTAAAAGTTCACTACGTGATACTTACTTTAATATTAATCAAAGAGGTGATAAATAATGAAGAGCTTACAATTAGTCAAATATGATTTAATTAGTATACTTAAAAGTCCGTATACTTATTTAGCATTTATACTTGTAATTGGAATGACGGTATTCCAAGCTAGCATGATGGCAAATTACAGTTCTGCACATAAAGTTAATATAGATATGGTTTTTAATTTAGCTAATTGGCTATTCTTGTTTGCTGGACTTTTATTCATTATAAAAACAATAACAAGAGATTACTCACAAGGTACTATACAATTGTTTATGAGCAGAATAACTAGCAGAATGGGCTATATCATTACTAAAACAGTATCTATTGTATTAATTTCATTCTTATTTACAATTATTCACTACTTGGTAATAATTATTATACAATCTACAACTAAAAGTGAAAAAATGGATGGAGATAGATTTTTAAATAATATTTGGTTTTACCTTATTTTCTTTTTATTCTTTGGATTATTCTTATTATTAATCACTTTAATAGTAGAAAAACCTGCTGTCATATTTACTCTAGGTATTTTCTTAATACTCATCGTTCCGTTTATTCAGCCATTTATTCCAATGATTCCGAATATTGGCGATGATATTCAAGATTCCTTTAAATATATACCATTTACGTATTTAACTGAAAAAATGACTGGTGAGATTAAATTCTCTCATTGGCAATGGTTTATCTCTATTGCATCAATAGTGGTCTTATTTATTGCAAATATGTTATATGCCTCAAAGAGAGATATTTAAATAATAAAACGCGGAGAAGTTAGTTAAGTGACTCAGACATATAAAAATTGTTTAGTCATTAATTAAAATTTATGAGGTGTATTTTATAGGGTGGGACATAGAATTCATGACGAGTTCTGTCCCACTCGTTTTATTTATATACAAGTAGATTTATTATTGAGTTAAAACTTATTCCTAAATATTGAATTAATTTTATACCTTTGACTAATAATGATATGTGTTTCTTTAAGTCAATCCTCAAAAATTAGGATGGGTTTTATCTGGCAACTTATTACTTCTAATTTTATTGACAAAATTTGTACTTCTTTTGCTTTTGGTCCCCAAACTGTTAATCGTTTGAATAAATCGTTCATGAAGACAAAGATAGGGATAGCACTTGATTAACTATTTGTTAAATATTGATCAATCAGATGTGTATCATCATCGCTATGAAAAACTCTTGCTTCGATGTTCAGAAATTCAATAATATACTTTAATATTGGAATGTTAATCATGGCATCGCCATACCAATACTCTTTAATTATAAGCACCTTAGAATAATTCGATTCTCTTAATTGATTTAAACGTGCATCATTAAGTGGTAAGTGAAAGAAATTATAAATGGATAATAAATTGTCTTTATTTACTTGTATTTCTTTAATGAATTCATTGAGTGTTTGACTTTTATTAAAATAAGTTTTTAAATTTCTTATATAAAAACCCTCTCTTGAATAATTTAAAATGTTATATCAAATTTTTGAGTTTAAAGAAATTAAAATAACTTAATATATGTATATTAAATAATGTGACTATCTTGTTAGATGAAACTACATTGTGCATATGCTATATTAATTAGAACAAGAGTGAAAGTGGTGACTCAGGTGCGAATTCAAAGTAGATGGTTAATATTCGCTATTTTTTTAACTGGAGCTATTTCTTTATTGATAGGTTTGACTTATTACAAAAGTATAAAATCTGTGGATTTATCTGGTTACAGTGTGAATCATATTAGTTTAAATCATGGTTTTAATCAAAAAGGATTTGTGGTTAATAAGAAAATTAAGTTAGATAGATATACCTTTTACAATGATAAAAATCATAAAGATTTTACAGTAAAAGTAAAAAATAAAACGCATAAGGTTAAAGGCATGGTTTTAGTCAAAGATGATAAAGTTCAAACAAATTTTGGTGTTAAAATGGGTGACCCAATTGATAAAGTCATCAATAAATTGGGAGAAAACTACAAGATTAATAAAGTAGGTAAAAATTATCACTCAATGACATATGTAGACCGTTTTAATAAACTGAAATTAAACATTTTATATAAAGATAACATTGTTAAAAGAATTGAGTTCTTTAGTAAATAATAATCAAAAAAGTATTAGATATTTTTTAGTTCAGATTGAGAGCGTGCGTAAATATGGATAAAATAACCTTCTTAAATGAATTAGAATTAGCTTTAGATGATTTACCTAGAGAAGAAAAAGATAGTATTATGCACAAGTATGAAAACTTATTCTATGAAGAAGAGTTGAAAGGGATTAGTGAATCACAAATTATAAAAAAGTTAAATGATCCTTATCATATTTCCAAAGAAGTAAAAGCTAGAAGTGCTATTCATTATGCTAGTTACAAACCAACCTTAGCAAACATCGTAAGAGCAATACTAGCATCGTTAAGTCTTGGTATTTTGTCGTTATTTATTATTTTAATACCGGTTGTTATCATTGCATTACTTATTCTACTCTGTTTCCTTATTTCTATTTGTTTTATCTTTGCACCATTTGTTTTATTATTTTATTCAGTATTACATGGTTTCGAAAATGCTATAAGTAATGTGTTTTTTTCAATTTCTTTTACAGGTTTAGGAATTATGTTTATTGTTATTACTTTGAAAATTGGTGAAATAATTCATAAACTTATTTTGAAATATCTTCTTTGGTATATAAAGACTGTTAAAGGAAGCGTTAAAGAATGAAAAAGCTTTTTATTAGTGGTTTAATCATATTTATCATTTTCTTTGCTAGTGGTACTATGACGTGGTTTACTATAGATAAAAACAAATACGATAATCGACATTATAACAAAACTATAAATAGTAAAATTGAACATTTATCAATAAGTACAGTAACAACCAATGTTAATGTAATTTCTGGGAAAAAATTAGCTGTTTATTTTACTGGAGATAATAAAATAAATGTTACAAAAAATAATAAAAGGTTAAGTATTAAAGAAAAACGTGCAGTAGATAGAGGATATGGATTAAATTTTAATCCATTTCACTCAAATAATAGGAAGCTAACAATTGTTGTACCAGAAAAAGACCTTAAATCTCTTAATATTCAATCGTTATTGGGAGAAATTGATTTAAATCAAGTGAATTTGAAACATGTTTCATTGGAAACAGATAGAATTATACAACTTAAACGGTCTGAACTCAATCAGCTAAATATCGAATCCTCTAAAGCAAATTTTTATATTACAGACTGTTTAATCAGGGAAGGTCGTATGAAGCTTGATAAGGGCTTAACTCATGTTAAAAATAGTACATTAAGTGATACTGTTTTCTTGGTTAATAGAGGTGATATTTCCATGACGGACATGAAATCTAGCAATGATATAAAAGCTTCTACACAAAAAGGTAATATTAATTATCATTTTGGCGAAAAACCCAAAAACACCTTGCTTAAACTTCATCCTGGTCATGGAAATAAAGAAATTAAAAATCGATATTTCGACAAAGGAAAAGTAGGAAACAGCGATAATATATTGGAATTTTACACTGTAGATGGCGATATTATAATTGAATAAATAATATAAATTATTCGACCCTTTGATTTATTAAGATAGGGTCGAATTTTTAATTAGTATGTGGCAAAAGTTAATGGTGTATCTATTTCGCCTTCAAAGTAATTTATATTCAATTTCTCACCTTTTAACCAATTAGAGAAATTGATTGAGGTTGGATGACTGTTTTGACCTAATGCCATCCATGCTATTAATGAATTAGGTTCATATAGTGAAGTATGAATTGTACCAGACCAACTCTTAAATAGTTTGCTATAGATTTCGTATTGCGGGTCGTTAAATAATTTGAATGCGATATCTTTGTTTGTAGAAGGAGTTGTTTTATTTATTACACGATTTAAGCGTTCTTTAGATTCTCTTGTATAATTTCTATTTTCATGGGTAAGCAATTCAAAATGATTTGTACATATATGTTCATACCTTACATCTATTGATCGAGGTGTAACTTCGACAATGGCATAATTCGAATGTCTATCCATTAGTATATAACTGAATGAACTACGGTGCGGTACTTCTTTTAAAAATTTGATTGCTTCAGTTACATTTTTGCAGTTTTCAAGTATAAGCCGACCAACCATGTAACATACAAATCCATTTTCAGGCTTTTTACGATGCATAAAATTATATGCCATAACTAAACCATACTCGTTCATACCATCCATTCTACCAGTCACTCTTGAAGTCGGTCCTATTTGAGATAATCCCCCGTCATTAGGTTGAAATAATAAGTATCTACCATCATATGTTGCAGGATGATAATCATAATTTCGAACTAAAAAATCACTACCTTTATATACTGTGCAGCCACTGTCCTTTAAATCAGTAAATCGATAATGGCCAAAATTTAAAATCATTTGTTTTGTAGGTAGATTCAATACATCTTGCATGCCAATTATTTCTTCCCAAATCTGTGGTGAATAGACTTGAAATATATCATAGGTTTCTTTGACATCAATATCAAAACGTGGAATTCTCTTTCGCCATTCTTTATTTCGATTTTTTAATAAAGGAGTGGTTTGTAACCAAAGAGCAGTCTTTACTCCTAAATCATAGTGCGAACCGCGATGAGTCATTATATCAGAACGTACTTTTTGCATTTTATAATCTCTCCTTATATTTTTACTTCAATGTAATATAAAAGTAACTTAGTATTAATTGAACTTGATTTGTGTAAATCATACAATCTAAATTAAGACAATGACATTATCTCAATAGGAGTGATCATTCTGAATATTGATAATTACAAAGTAATCACTGATAAATTAAAATCTTGGTTGCTAAGTTGATTTGTGTGTACCATGATTAAAGAAATCATTTAATTGTTTCATTTTAAGCATCTTTAGTTGATATATTATCATAATTTATATTCATATTTAGAATAATTATCCGTAAAAAGGGTATATATTTAATGACAAAGTTAAGTATGCTATCATTATGAAATGTAGCTATGCATATTAATTATAGAGGTGAAAACTAATGTGGAACTTTATTAAAGGGTTATTCAAATTTGTCTTTAGTTTATTAGCTATTACTACAGTAGTAGTAGGCATCGGTGTAGTTGCCTTTGCTTATATTTTTAAAAAAGACTTTGAAGATATCGAAAGAAAAACGAAAGAAATCGTTTCTGATATCGAAAACAACAATTAATTTATAATAATTTAGGAATAAGCCTGTACATCATTGAGATGTGTAGGCTTATTTTTATTAGTTGATTTTACCAATTATCAGTCAAAATTAATTATTGAATTCTAAAATTAATAATTAAATGGTTTCATTCAGAAAGTCTTTAGATAACGCTAAGTATGTTTGTGGTTATATAAGTGTAAAATGAAAAAATTAATAACAAATTCTCTTGTAATCTTTATATAAAAGAAATATCTATAATATCTAAAAATGAAACTTTATGACGTTCTCTTGAATGAGGAGCAGTACCTTCAATCTCATAATTCATTGAATCAATCCGATGTATAATGAGCTCTATAAAGTTAATATATCCTTCTTCGTAATATTTGATATTGACTGGGCGTGATTGTTGTAGTGCTTCATGTAAATGTATATTTAGTTGCGAAAGTTGGTCGTCTGAAAGCACTGGTCTGCTCACTTTATTTTGATCTATCATATATTGATAAATTGTTTCAAACTGTTCTGGTAAAGTTGCGAATGGTTATATATATATTGAAGGATATAGACTATTTTGTTTAAAATGAATCATATTTTAAGAAAAAATGAACAAAGTAAAAATATTAAATAGTCTTTTTTTATTACGTGTAATAAGTTTAATATGTATGATGTAAAAAGAGTTCGAATAGTGTATACTTATACTATTAAAATTAGAAATGAGATTATTATGAAAATAGTAGAAGTAAAATCTAAGAATGGTATCAATTTTATGATTTTAGATGGTAATAATGAACCTATAGTAGATGCAGTAAGATATTTGAAGTATCTGGATAGTGTTAATAAAAGTTTAAATACCAAGAAAACCTATGCCTATGCACTAAAAAAATTTTTTGTTTACTTAGAAAGTAAAAAGATATGCTATAAAGAAGTTAGTTTTGATAACTTTGTTGATTTTATAAGATGGATGAAAACACCTTTTGAATATGAGAATGTCCTCTCTTATCACCGAAAAGGAAAAAGCATTAGTCCTAAGACAATTAATCTGACTATTACTGTAGTATCTAATTTTTATGATTATCTCTATAGGAGCAAAAAATTAGATGTTAATTTCTATGATTTTATACATACGGAAAGTAAATACTCTAAAAAATATAAAAGTTTCATGCATCACGTAAACAAGGACTATGGAATGTTGAAAAATATTTTGAAAGTAAAAGAACCAAAGAAAAAACTAGAAGTGTTAACCAATGTTGAGGTTAAGAAATTATTAGGAGCAGCTAATAATATTAGAGATAAATTCTTAATACAATTATTATATGAAACAGGATTACGTATAGGTGAGGTATTATCATTACGCATTGATGATATCAAATTTGATTTTAGAAAAGGTCACCAAATAGTTTTGAAAAATAGATTTAATAGCAATGGTACTTATTTAAAAACTGGTGAAAGAAAAATATTTATTTCTCAATCGTTAATTGATTTATATGACGATTATGTGTACGAAATAATTGACGAACTTTCCATATGTTCTGATTATCTTTTTGTAAAAATAAAGGGTAGAAATGTAGGAGAAGCTATGCATTATAGTGATATATATTCATTATTTAAAAGGCTAAAACATAAAACATCTATAAATGTTCACCCCCATTTATTTCGCCATACACATGCAACTGTTTTTTATAATGAAACTAAGGATATTAAACAAGTTCAAGAAAGACTCGGTCATAGTAATATACAAACGACTATTAATTTATATGTTCATCCCACTGAAGAAGATATACGTGAAGATTGGAATAAAGTTAAGCATCAATTTCAAGTTTTTAATAAAGGGGAATAACTATGTCAATACCAATTAATTTGCCTACAAACAGTACTATGATTAATGAATTATGTACATTACAAAGTAGAACTATAAACATAAAAGGAGAAGTGCTAATAACTGAAATATATGATGATTACTTTTTAAAAAATGATGAATGGCACATTTCAGCTTTTAACAAGTTCGAGCAATTTCAAGATAGTATCAAGAACTATAAAGACAAAAGAAAAAATATTTTCTTTAGGATTAAAAGTGAAAATTTGAATTTAGAATTTAAATACCTTTTTTTGAAACTTATAGTTAAAGAGGATTGGTCTTTATCTAATGTATTTAATACTGGAGCAGTGAAACTTAACAAGATTGCTGAGTTCTTTAATGAAGTTTATCCAAATTTAAATTCTTTACTAGATTGTGATATTAATATGTTAGAAAAGTACTGGTTTAGTTGGTTGACTAAAAATAATATACCTATAAAAAGAAAATCATCAACAATAGTTTTTGGTGATTATGAACATAAAAGTGGACTAGCTTCTTTTTTAAAGAATATGTATATTAATCTAAATAAATTTATTGATAAGCGAGAAGAATGGGAAAAAGATAAATGGGATATTAGAAATTTAGAAAAATATGGATTGAGTTATAATAAAACACTAACTGGTAATTATTTGAACTTTGAAAAAATTGAGTCAATTAAAATGCGAGAATTAGCAAAAAAATATTTAAAAAATCGTTTGATAACTGGTGATATAGCATTTGCTACAGCAAGATTTTATATAAGAGTTTTGACTAGGTTTTTTCAAAATATATCTAAAAATAAAGAAACAAGGAATAGTTTAAATGAACTAGATAGATGTCATATCGAAGCATATATAGAATTTTTATTTGAATATGCTAATAGTAAAAATGTGCAAAGTTCTAGGAACTTCGTTAGAGAAGAATTAAAAGCAATTAGAAGGTTCTTAAATGATATTGCTAGTCAAAATTATGATATAGCCCCCTCTGAAGATATACGTTTTTTAATTTATCCTCAAGACTTTCCTAAGCGCGAAAAGAAAAATAGTAGCCAAATTGATTATATCCCAGATTTTGTATTGGAACAGCTTTTTGAGCATATAAATGATTTGCACAAAGATTTAATACCTGTAGTTTGGATAGCTTTTAAAACAGGACTAAGAATTTCTGATGTATTAACATTAAAAAATAATTGTCTTGCAAAAGTTAATGGAAAGTTTTCAATAATTACTGATATTGCTAAAACTTTTGTTAAAGGACATAGGATACCAATCGATAATGAATTAGCTGATATAGTAGCAGTTTTAATAGCCAATTCTAAAATTAAAAGTACAAAAGATAACAACCCTAATAATTATATTTTTGCTATTCATAAAGGAAAAAGAAAAGGAATGCCCTTTACACAGCATATGGTCAGAGCACACTTAAATCATTTAGCAAAAACAAAAAATATTCTTGATGAACAAGGTGAAGTCTTCCATTTCAAAACTCATCAGTTTAGACATACTTATGCAGTGAAATTGTTAAATGGTGGAGCAGATATATTAACCATACAAGAATTATTAGCACATTCCTCACCAGAAATGACACTCAGATATGCTAAGTTACTTGATGATACAAAAAGAAAGGCTTTTGAATCAGTTATTGATCAAGGGGCTTTTAGTTTTGATGTTGACGGTAAAATTAAAAATATACAGCATAGTAGTGAATTATCAGAAAAAGCATTGAATTCTTTATGGCAAGAACATAAATTAAACGCAATGGACAATCCTTATGGTACTTGTCATGCTAGATTGAGCGGTGATTGTCCATATATGGAAGCTCCGCCATGCTTAACTTGTAATTCTGGGAAACCATGTAAGGATCTAGCTATTGGATTTTCTGATTTAGATGTTGAAAAATATGAATTACATATCAAATCAACGGTCAAATCCATAGAATTAGCTAAAAATAATAATAGACAAGATATAGTTGAAAAACATACTAATATATTAAATAAATATGAAGAAATACTAGGTAATATAAAAGATGGAAACATTATATTCGGGAGAAGTAATAGAATAAAAGTATAGAGGTTAAGATGGAAAAATTTAATAGACAAGAACAATTAAAACAGTTGCATGCAGAACGAAAAGTTAAAACCGAGAAAAAAGTTGATAAAGCAATAAATGATTTAGTTCAAAAAAATAAAGAAATTAACTTTAACATCGTTTCTAAACATTCAAAAGTTTCGAAAGCTACATTATATAAAAATAATAAAATTCGAAAGAAAATAGAGAAGTTACGTGAACAAAACAGAGAAATATTTGTTCATAAAAATAAAAATG
Organism: Staphylococcus sp. MSU001; assembly: GCF_052976705.1. Taxonomy (NCBI): domain Bacteria; kingdom Bacillati; phylum Bacillota; class Bacilli; order Caryophanales; family Staphylococcaceae; genus Staphylococcus; species Staphylococcus sp. MSU001. Next base: position 67,792 of record NZ_JBRIKK010000007.1, on the reverse strand, counting down.
ACGGTAAAGATGCGTTAATCTCCTCTTTAAAAAGAAAAGTAAATTCTTTAGAAAAAGAGAAAAAAATGTTGAAAGAAGAAATTAGCGTTTTATATTCTAGGCTGTATGAGGATATTTAAAATAATGGACAATAAAATTGAAAAGATTCTAGAAGATATTAATAAATTACAAGGCTATAAAGTAACATATCAATATGCTACTGCTATAAATATAAAAGATAATAACATGAACCCTTGGTTTGAAAAAATTGAGGAAATTCTATTGAATGTAAAAGGAGTTATACGCATTTTATCTCCTGACAACCCCCCGGTAAATTATGATTATTGGATTTTACCTGGAAGATATAAAAGACATACAAAAGAATATCACGAAAAACTAGAAAAATTTTTAGAAAAATTTGCTACTAATGCAAATATTAATGATGGATTGTTTGATCAAAATAATATACATGGATACAAATATAAAAAATATATATTCACTCCACATATTGAAATTACTCATGAGAACACTTTGAATTTATTTTTTTTAACCTTAACTATATTTAACAATGGTACATTTGTTATAGAAATCATTGAAGACTTAGAGAGTATAAACTTTGGAAGCGACTTGTATAGTACTTTCTCATGTGTAAAAGATAAGATATATCCTCTAATTAATCAAGAAAAAAATAATAGACAAAGACAGTATCAATTGTATGGTAATAGACATTGTAAAAATATTAGAGATGTTTCTAGACAAATTAATAGAATTATAAAAATTAATAGTAAGGATATTTTTGAATATAAAGTATCTAAAAATATGGGTTTTGAAGTTTATTATTTAGCTAATGAAAATGAATTTACTGATGATCCTTTCTATGAGGACGTGAAGATTCAAGAGTGGTTAGTAAATGCGCCTATTTTTTCATTTGAAGGAAAAAGTAAACATTTTAGGCAAGATGGTTATAGCGATAATTATATAAACTTCTTGAATAAAGCATCTGTTTTTGTAGTTTGGATGGATGAGCAAGAAGGAGATGTTTTAGAAAAATGTTCTCAAATGGCACTTTATTTCAATAGTTCTGCTAATTTCTTTTTCTTAGAAACTATGTTAAATGAATTACAATTGTATGGGTATCAACAATATAATTTAAATGGAAAAAAAGAAGCCCTATATTTTAGACAATGGATACTAAATTTCAAGAGATCTATTGCAATTATTTATAGAACAGAGCTTTTACCTAGTTTATATTTATATTTGTATCTAAAGAATAATAATGATTTTAAATCTCCACAATATATTGAAGAATTAAACAAAGAAGAATTATCACTAATTGAATTGGAGCAGTCATATAAGGAAGAAGAAAGAAGCGAAAAATTAAATAAACTTTTGTTAATAATAAGTCTTTTATCAATTTTCCAAGTAGTAGAAATTTTTTTCAGTGATAAAAATAATATATTTAATATCAGTATGATACTTATAATGATTTTGCTAGAAGTATTTCGAAAAAGGTAATTATAAGAACACTATTTAAACTTTTTAAAAGTTTAAATAGTGTTAAGTGATACTACAAACGTTAGCATTATTTAAATTATATATATTATTGTTAGTATCAGAAAAGGAAAATGTATTACTAATTTCATCCTTTTTTAAAATTTTTCCTGTATATTTTGAAATGTTACCGTCTTCCCAATATGAGATTGTACATAACTCATCATTTTGAATTTTTATTTGAAAAATCTGATCTAAATTATCTAATGAATCATGTGTTAGCAATGGTTTTTCTATTTTATTTTGATCCTTTATAATTTGTTCTAAAATTTCAAACTGTTGCGGGAGAGTCGCAAAAGCTTGCCATTTGATTTTTCCACGCCCTTGAGGGATTTTAGGGTTTAAATATTTTCTTGGTATTTTTCTATAATCAGTTTCATATTTATATTCATCTGGCGCATTAGGATTTGGAATCATGTTTACCACCTCATCATCATTGTAGAACGTATGTTCCTTTTTGGCAAGGATTATATAATTTTTTAATGTGATTAATTAATTAATTTAAAATAAGTTATTTTCTATATGGAAAAGTTGAGTAAAATTATCGAGCATTTATAATTATAGTAACTGGAATTATGATGTTTGGTATGTTAATAGTATTTTCTCTTTTAAAAAATGTGAACATAAAAAAATAGAACATATATAATTATAAATAATATATATGTTCTTCGATATTATGAAGTTTTATGAAAGATAGAATTATATCAGTTTTTGTAGTACATTTAGACTATTAAAATTTGTTTATTACATTCTTGGCGGTTTCACTTATCAATTTATCATTAGGTTTATCACTTTTATTGTCTTTATTCGTAAAAATGACTAAAATAATAGGTTCAGATTGGTTCTTAGGATAAATAAAAGCTACATCATTTCTAGAAGCATATGTTATTGCTTGACCACTTTTATCAGCAACCTTATAGTCTTTTGGAACACCATCTTTAATTAAAGTGTCTCCGTTTTTATTATTTAACATTAAATCAAGTAAGAAATTTTTATTTTTTTTGCTTAATTTTCCATTTGCGATAAGTTTATTTAAAGTCTTGCCGAAAGCAGCAGGCGTTGAAGTATCTTTTTTGCTCTTTGGTGAATAGTAATTTAATTCTATTTCATATCTAACTGGATTTGTTACTTTATCTCCCAATTTTTTTAAACGTTTTTTAATTTTTTTGATTCCACCGATTTCGTTTATAATTTTATTGTTTGCTGTATTATCACTATACTTCATTGAAGCCTCAATAAGTTCTTTTAAAGTGATATCTTTTCCTACATATTTTTCTAAAATAGGAGAATAAGCAACTATATCATCTTTGTTAATATGTACTTTTTTATTTAACTTATTATAAGGTACTTGTTCTAACAAAATAGCACTATTTATCGCTTTTGAAGTTGAAGCATAGGCAAATCTCTTATCGGCATTAAATTTTACTTCCTTACCACTTTTAGTATCTAATGCATAGACACCAATATTAGCATTATATTTCTTTTCTAAATTATTTAACTCTTTAGCATGTGAACTGGTTGAATTACATGCACTTAAAACTAAAGCAATTGCAATTAAAAGTATTAACTTTTTCAAAATATACCCTCCAATATTACAGTTGTAATTTCTATAAATCAATAATATTACAATTGTAATATTCGCGTCAATAGTTTATTATAAATATTTGAAAGAAGGTGTTGAAATGGCTAAGTTATTAATAATGAGCATAGTAAGCTTTTGTTTTATATTTCTATTGTTATTATTTTTTAGGTACATATTAAAACGCTATTTTAATTATATGTTAAATTATAAAGTTTGGTATCTAACTCTTCTTGCAGGATTAATTCCTTTCATCCCTATTAAATTCTCTTTTTTTAAATTTAATAATTTGAATAATCAAGAGCCCACAGTTGAAAGTAATTCACACAATTTGAATCCTAACATAAATACCACTAAACCTGTTCATGAGTTTACAACAGACATCCATAAGTTTAATTGGGATTCAATAGATAATATCTGCACAGTTATTTGGATAGTTTTAGTTATTATTTTAAGTTTTAAATTTTTAAATTCTTTATTATATCTTAAGTATTTAAAGAAACAGTCACTTTATCTAAATGAAAAAGAAAAAGATAAAATAAACAAGATACTTTTCAATCATCAATATAAAAGAAATATTGTGATTCGAAAAGCAGAATCTATTCATTCTCCAATAACTTTTTGGTATGGAAAATATATTATTTTGATTCCCAGTTTATATTTTAAAAGTATAAATGACAAAAAACTAAAATATATAATATTGCACGAGTATGCTCATGCTAAAAACAGAGATACTTTGCATTTAATTATCTTTCATATTTTTTCTATTGCTATGAGTTATAATCCACTAATACAAATTGTAAAAAGAAAGATGATTCATGACAATGAAGTAGAAGCCGATAGATTTGTCCTTAATAATATTAACAAAAATGAATTTAAGTCTTATGCGGAAGCTATTATGGATTCCGTATTAAAAACCTCATTTTTCAACAAAAATATATTAAGCCATTCATTTAATGGTAAAAAATCATTACTCAAAAGAAGATTAATTAATATAAAAGAAGGCAATCTGAAGAAGCAGTCAAAATTAATTCTAATTTTTATTTGTATTTTTACTTTTTTTATCATGATAATTCAAAGCCAGTTTTTAATGGGGCAATCCTTAACTGATTATAATTATAAAAAGCCCTTACAAAGCGATTACCAAATTTTAGATGAAAGTAAAAATTTTGGTTCAAATAGTGGATCTTTCGTTATGTACAGCATGAAGAAAGACAAATACTATATTTATAATGAAAAAGAAAGTAGAAAAAGATATTCTCCTGATTCAACTTACAAAATTTATTTAGCACTGTTTGGACTTGACCGTCATATTATAAGTGATAAAAATTCACGTATGTCATGGAATCATAATCATTATCCTTTCGATTCTTGGAATAAGGATCAAGATTTAAATACGGCAATACAAAACTCAGTTAATTGGTACTTCGAACGTATTAGTAATCAATTATCAAAGAACTATACTTCTGATCAACTCAAGCAATTAAATTATGGTAATAAAAATTTGGGAAGTTATAAAGCCTATTGGTTGGAAGATAGTTTGAAAATATCTAATCTTGAACAAGTAATAGTTTTAAAAAATATGATGGAACAAAATAACCATTTTAGTAAAAATGAAAAGAAACAATTATCTTCTTCGTTATTGATTAGAAAAAATGAAAATTATGAATTGTATGGGAAAACAGGTACAGGTATAGTAAACGGGAAATATAATAATGGGTGGTTTGTAGGTTACGTAATTACAAATCATGATAAGTATTATTTTTCTACACATTTATCAGATGAAAAAGCCTCTGGTGAAAATGCTAAATTCATAAATGAAAAAATATTAAAAGAAATGGGTGTTTTAAATGGCCAATAAGCAAGTTGAAATATCTATGGCTGAATGGGATGTTATGAATATAATATGGAATAAAAAATCAGTATCAGCTAATGAAATTGTAGTTGAGATTCAAAAAAATAAAGAAGTTAGCGATAAGACGATTAGAACATTAATTACAAGACTATATAAAAAAGAGATTATAAAACGCTATAAATATAATAATATTTATTTTTACTCATCAATTATTAAAGAAGATGATATTAAAATGAAAACTGCTAAAACCTTTCTTAATAAATTGTATGGAGGGGATATGAAAAGTTTAGTGCTTAATTTTGCGAAAAATGAAGAATTAAATAACAAAGAAATTGAAGAATTGCGAGACATTTTAAATGATATTAGTAAAAAATAAATAGATATAGGGTTCAAACATAATACATATATAAATTATGTTTGAACCCTATTAAATTAGATTTTTTATGAGATTAGTACATATAATAAATGCTGCCCATTTAACCATACCACGACCGGTAGGAATATTTTTATCTAACATGTCTCGTGGTATATTACGGTAATCCATTTCATTAAATATATCTTTCATTATTCAATCACCTCAATCTTTATAGTATCATTATACGAACATTTGTTCTGTTTTTCAATATAAAGTTTTTAGCAATATAATTGTTCGTGATGTTTTAGTGTGATAGAAGTAATTTCTAATTTGATTTCGTTACTATAAGTTGTAAGGTGATATGTAAAATGACTTTTCGTTGTAAATTAAACATACTTAAAGGTAAAATTGAATCAATGATTAATGATTTTATGGAGGTTTTGGTATGACATTAGGTTATATAGGTTCTTATACTAAAAAGAATGGTAAAGGTATATATCGCTTCAAATTAAATGACGAAACAGGAGTCATTGAAGCGTTAGAAACTGGTTATGAAATTGAAGCGTCAACTTATCTTACTCGTAAGGAATCGTTTTTATATGCGATTACTAAAGAAGGTGAAGAATGTGGTGTAGCTAGTTTTAACATTAAAGAAGATGGACAACTGGAATTAATTAATAAATGTCTAGCATCAAAACAGGGAACTGGCTGTTACATTCAAGTGTCTAGTAATGGTAAATATTTATTTGAAGCGGTTTATGGTGCAGGACTTGCAAGGATTTATAAATTAAATGAAATTACGGGAGCAATAGAGAAATTAATAGAAGAACTTGCGCATGAATTTCCAACTGGCTCACATGAAAGACAAGATTCATCACATGTTCATTTTTTAAATGAAACACCTGATCATAAGTATGTTGTAGCTACTGATTTAGGTACAGATAGAGTTGTAACATACAAATTTGGTGAGGATGGTTTAAACCAATATGCAGTTTCTCAATTCAATAATTCAGACGGACCTCGTCACATCGCTTTTAGTAAAGATGGGCGACACGCGTATATCGTTCATGAGCTATCAAATGAGGTGAGTGTTACAGAATACCAAGATGGTAAGTTCATTGAGCTAGAAAGACATTCAACTATTCCAAGAGACTTTGATGGGGAATCAAAACTAGCAGCAGTAAGACTATCACATGATGGGAAGCACTTATATATAAGTAATAGAGGGCATGATAGTATTGCTATTTTTGAAGTTTTAAAAGATGGCAGGTCACTGAGAAGTATTGAAATACAACCAAGTTACGATGCCTTTCCAAGAGACTTTAATATAACTGAATCAGATAATTATTTAATTTGCGCACATCAAGAAGGGGAATCAAAAGTTTCAATTTTTGAGCGTGATAACATAACTGGCAAACTTTCATTAAAAGATAAAAAAGCTATAGCTAATGAAGGTGTCTGTGTACTACTATAAGATGTCTTTGAATAATATAAAAGCGATATAAAAGCCCTTGAGTGATTATGAGATTAAAAAACAAAACTCTGTATATCACTCAAGGGCAATTCATATGGAGATAACTAACACTAGTTCTTGAAGAAGGTTTTAATATATTTAAATTTACCTTTGTATGGAGGGAAAAATAAACTCGATTCTAGACGTGTAGATTTAAATGTATATGATTTCATATGACTAAATGTATCAAAGGAATACTTACCATGATATTGACCTATGCCTGAAGAACCTACGCCACCGAAAGGTAAGTTAGGATTAGCTAAATGCATTAACGTATCGTTAATTGCACCACCCCCAAATGATAATTCTTCAAGCACTCTATGTGTCATGTTTTCATCTTCGCTAAAAAGATACAAACTTAATGGTTTTGATTTACTTTGGATGATTTCAAGTACTTCATCGAAATTATCATAAGTAATGATAGGCAAAATGGGACCGAATATTTCTTCTTTCATGATTTTATTGTCATTGGTTATGTTATCCAAAAGAGTTGGTTCAATATATAAATCTTCCTTAGAACTATTACCTCCAAAAACAACATTATCTTTATGAATTTGAAGTAAGTCATTCAAGCGATTAAAGTGCTTTTGATTAACAATTCGTCCGAAATCAGGGCTTTTTTCAATATTTTCTCCGTAAAATTCAGTAATTGTTTTTTTAAGCGCTTTTATTAAATCATTTTTAACTTTCCGCTGAACTAATATATAATCTGGAGCGACACACGTTTGACCAGCATTTGTAAATTTACCAAAACTAATACGCTCACTCGCTACTTTGATATTGGCTGTATCATCGACAATAACAGGTGATTTACCGCCAAGTTCAAGAGTAACTGGAATTAATTTTCTTGCTGCAGCTTCATAGACAATTTTTCCGACTTTTTCACTTCCAGTAAAGAATATATAATCAAATGGTAAACTTAATAACGTTTGAGTTTCTTCAATGCCACCTTCAACAACAGAGACGTATGTTTCATCAAATGTATCTTCAATGATGTCCCTAATCACAATAGCAACATGAGGTGTTAACTCTGAAGGTTTAACTATAGCAGTATTTCCGGCAGCTATTGCTCCTATGAGAGGTTCGAAAACTAATTGAACCGGATAATTAAATGGTCCTATAATAAGCACCGTACCGTAAGGTTCTTTTTTAATATAACTCTTTGTAGGGAATAAGTAGAGTGGTGTATCCGTTTGTTTGGTTTTCGACCAATTTTTTAACTCTTTGCGCATTAGTTTTATGCTTTTCAAAAGTATACCTATTTCAGTTGCGTATGCTTCAACCTTACTTTTACCTAAATCTTTATATAAGGCATCTAATAATTCATTTTCATGATTTTTGATATTTTTACTTAGTAATTTAAGTTGTTGTTTTCGGAATTTAAGGTTTTTTGTTTTATGCGTATTAAAAAAAGCTTTACAATTGTTAAATTTATCTCTAATTATTGTCATAAAATTACCTCCAAATTATTTTTTTGGTAAAGAGGTTGAGATAGTCCTGAATATATTAAATGAGAACATAAAAGGATTAGTGATTATTTCTTCTTAAATATAAAAATTTTGTTTAAAAAGTTACAAAAAGGGAGTGGAATAGAATTCATATCGAATTCTTAGTCCACTCCTGAAATTTAGAACTAACAATTTAATAACACCTGATATCAATGTGTTATTAAATCAATCAACTACTGAGAAATTACTCTAGGATGAAAAAATATATCGTGGGCAACAACATAGTTTTAATGCTTTTAAAATTATTGTGTTAAAACTTCAGTGATTTGAGGAACAACTTGTTTTTTTCGTGATACAACGCCAGATAAGAAAGCCATACCATCATCTAGTTGTACTTTAAATGCTTCTCCAACTTTATCTTTTTCAGCACCAACTACAAGGATTTTAGAATCGCTGTTAATAATATCAGTAACTACAAGAACGAATAAATCGTATTTTTCATTGGCACTCATTTCTAACATAACTTTTTCAAATTCATCTTTACGATCTAAAACTTCATCAATATCTACAGTATTGACTTGAGCAATACGTGTTACATAATCTCCCATATTGAATGATTTAGCATCCATATTGACAAGTGTTTCAGCAGATTTGTCTGTAGTTGAAGCACCTGCTTTTAACATTTCTAAACCATATGCTTCTAAATCAACATTTGCAATATCTTTAAGTGCTTGAGCAGCATCTACATCTTCTTTTGTGCAGGTAGGTGATTTAAATAATAAACTATCAGAAATGATAGCTGAAATCATAAGTCCAGCGATTTCTGGTTTGATTTCAAATCCACGCTCTTTATACATTTTATATAAAATTGTTGCACTACAACCAACAGGTTCTGCTCTATAGTATAAAGGGCCAGCTGTTTCAAAGTTAGAAATTCTATGATGATCTATCACATGTTTAATTGTTGCGTTTGAAATGGTATCTGCACTTTGTTGAAACTCGTTATGGTCGACTAAAATAACATCTTGTCCTTTTAAATCTTCGTTTAATAATTCTGGAGCTTCTACGTTAAAATGATCTAGTGCAAATTGAGTTTCCGCACTTATTTCACCTAAGCGATAAGCTTTTGCTTCAGTATTACCAGTTTGTTGCTCAAAATCAGCCATAATTAAAGCTGAAGAAATAGCATCAGTATCTGGATTTTTGTGACCGAAAATAAAAGTTTTTGTCATTTTCAATATCTCCTTATACATATATTGTTAATCATATTTTATCATGATTGTTGTTTAATCTTCTACTTTTGCACCAAGGGAATTTTTAAAATGAGAGAGTGCCCATTGATGACCATCTTGGTTAAATGATGCTACGCCTCTAATTGGGATAGTGATGTTATAACCTAAATTGTATGCTGAAACAGCTGTATGCAAAATACAAATATCCGTGCAAACACCCACAATTTCAATATCATTGATTTGTCTTTCACGTAATAAACTATCTAATGGCGTGCCGTAGAATGAATCGTATCTCGTTTTATCTAAATAATGTACATTCATTTGGCCTTTAATAGAGTTGTATAATCTTCCTACCTCCCCATATAACTCACGACCTGGTGTTTGATGAATATTATGATTGGGGAATAATTTACTTTCAGGATGAAATTGATCATTTTCATAATGCAAGTCCATTAGGAAAAATATTTCCTGTTGATTATCATGATAATTTTTTATACGTTGAGTAATAAAAGTTTCAATTTCTTGTCCAGGTTTGCCACATGTTAATTTACCATTATCGTCAATAAAATCAAAAGAGTAATCTACAATGATTAATGCTTTGTTACTCATTAGAACATCCTCCCAATATGTGTTTGAAAAGCGTTAGATTGGTATATTTATATAAAGCTAAGACTTTTGTAATCGTTTAAATTAAATTGGCATAAAAATATATACCATAATTAAAACGAAATGTAATTATAGTATATAGACTTTACTTTAAGCACACAATCATTATTTAAAATATATGAGGAGTTATAACATGTTTATCAATGCAAAAGATTTCGGATTAAAAGGAAAAAATAAATATAAGGATACAAGAGCGATTCAAAAAGCATTAAATTACGCAAAAAAAGGCAGACACACTGTTTATATACCTAAAGGAACTTATTATATCAGAAAAGCTTTAGTTATTTATGATTCTACAACATTGTTATTGGATGAAGGTGCAATACTTTTAAGACAAGGGAAAGACGCACTATTAAAAAATGGTAGACGTTTAAAGCTATATCACGGCTATAATGGAAATAGTCACATTTATATTAAAGGAGGAACTTTTGATATGAATGGAGGCGAATATCCATATAATAATACAGCCATGTGCATGGGACATGCAGAAGACATTCAAATTTTAGGTGTAACATTCAAAAATATTGTTGGGGGGCATGCACTCGACGCATGTGGAATCAATGGTTTACACATATCAGAATGTGATTTTAAAGGATTTCTTGATATTGATGGAGATCGTTCTTTCTCTGAAGCAGTACAATTGGATATACAAGTACCTGGCGCTTTTCCTAAATTTGGAACTACAGATGGAACGATTACGAAAAATGTTGTCATTGAAAAATGCTATTTTGGTCGTTCAGATCATCCTAAAATGAAAGCGTGGAATAGAGCTATTGGCTCTCATGCCAGTAGATATAACTGCTATTATGAAAACATTCATATCAATCAAAACATCTTTGATAATTTAAATGAGTATGCTTTAACTCCTCTAAAGTCAAAAGACACATTTATTACAAAAAATAAATTTATAAATTGTAATGGTGGAATAAGATTTCTTGGAGTGAAGGATGGTAAAAATGCTGCCGATCCTATTACAGGACAAGTGATGGAAACTCAAGCTGGCGAGAATTTCAATGTGATAGGTAATACTTTTATTGGGAAGATGAAAAGAGATGCGATTCATATTAGAAGTTATCATAACGTCCGACATCAACACGTTTTTATAGCGGCAAATCAATTTGAAGATGCTTCACAATCAATACATTTAGAAAATATTAATGGACTTACTTTAAATCAGGAACAAACTAAAATCAAAATCAAGAGTATTGATGTGAAAAATATCAGTAATTAAAGATTCAGAAATATATTAATCATTGAATGATTTAGTAAAAATATAAGAGTACAATCGTTAATTGGTAAAATGATTAACGAAATTTTGATAGAACTTGGTGACCAGCACATATTCACACGATTAGTATAGAAAATGTGACAAGAAAAGATGTTGCACCACGATGATGACTGAATTCATCGAATTCAGTCTTAGGAATTGTTTCTAAAATATCATTTGTGGCGATAAGGACTGAAGTTTCCTTTGGTAAAGTAAGTTGAGCCGCATTATATTCTTTATACATTAGGCACCTTGTTAATTTAGTTTAGTGGTATTTATTAAATTATACGAAAGGGCCTTATTTTTTAAGTATTTCAATGTAAAATGGCATATAAACATAAAGTATTTTGGAGAGATTCTTGAGGGAACAGGACAATCTGAAGACTACAGGATGAAGCTGTCCCCCTAAGAAAGCAATCCAACTATACGAAGTATTGTAAATAAAGAAGCCCGTAAATGAATTTATAAAAAACTCATTTACGGGTTATTTTGCTAGGAATTATGTCCTAGCCTTTTAACTTTATGGAATTGTAAAAAAATATAGTGTTTTCAAGAATTTTTACAATTCATGTAAAGTTAGTTTTTCTTGTTAAAAGCGCCTATGATTTTAACTTGAAAATCCAAAGTCTCTAAAATTGAAACAATTTTATTCACATCATTATTTATAGCAGTATCGGCTTGAACATAAAAATGATACATTCCTAATTGAGTTTTAAGTGGTCTAGATTCAATCCACGATAAATTTATGTTGAATAAAGTAAAAGTATTTAAAACACTGGCTAAAAGTCCTGGCTTATCATACTTAGGCGTGATAAGAAAGATAGTAGTGTTTGGATGTTCAATAAAATGAGTATGATTTTTTACTACTAAAAATCTAGTTACATTATGAGGATAATCTTGTATATGTTGATCTAAAGTATGGTAACCATAAGTCTCCCCACTCCCAAGAGGAGCTATTGCTCCAATACCATCTTTTATCATGTTAAGGCTTTGAATAGTGCTATCTACATAATCATAGTTAAACTGTTGACGATGAATGTAGTTTATTGTTTGACTGATTGCTGGAGCAATTGAATATACTTTATGAATATCATCAAGTGAATTTGAATGATGACCGTAAAGTGAAAAATCTATATCTAGTTGAATTTCACCATGTGCGTATACATCATGATGTGCTAATGAATCTGCCACGATGTTGATAGTACCTTCAATAGAGTTTTCAATAGGGACAATTCCTACAGCCTGTTTATCTTTAGATACGGATTGAATGACTTCATGCAAGTTAGATAATGGAATGAAGTCATACTGTTCGTGTGATTCAAATTGCTTAGCCGCTAGATATGAAAAAGTTCCTTTAGGTCCTAGATAATATAAATGCATTATGCCACCTCGTTTAAATTAATGGAAAGGGCACTTCATAGGTTCTTCTTTTTTATAGAAGAAATTCGTATGATGCATTGTATTATCATATCCATGATGATAGTTAGAAGTTAAAGTTGGTGAAAGTGGAGGTGCCAGCCAAGACCACTTACCAGTAACATCTCTGTTTTGTTGATGTTCATTTCGTTCAAACATTTCAAATTGCTTCGCTGCAGTTAAGTGGTCAACAATAGAAACACCATCAGCTTTAAATGAATGATACACAGCATGATTTAACTCTACAAGTGCTCGATCTTTATTAAATGAATTATTTTTAAGTGTATCAAATTCAAAAGCTTCTGCAACTTTTTCTAAAAGATTATAACGATAGGTGTCTGTGAAATTACGTACAGCAATTTCGGTTACCATATACCATCCATTAAAAGGTGCTGTAGGGTAAGTAATACCACCGATTTTTAAATCCATATTTGAAATAATAGGTACTGCATACCATTTTAAACCTAATTTTGAAAGCTTGGGATAGTTTTCATGATGTATAGAAACTTCTTTTACAATATCATGTGGAAGTTCGTGTATTTTTATAGTGTCGTTTGGCAATTGATAAATCAGAGGTAAAATATCAAAATTTGAACCTTTACCTTTCCAACCAAGATGTTCAGCCAAACGAGTAACCTCTTTTTCAGATGGATCGCCAGCATTTTCATAACCAGCATAACGGATCAATTGATTATTATAAATTTTAGGTGTATCTTCAGGACTAAAAATTGTAATATATGGTTTGATTTTTCCACCATTTGTAGCTTCTTTAATATGTGTATGTATAAATTTTATAAATTCTTTTTCGTCACATACATCTCGGGCATCTTCAACATTTAAAGAATCCCAAAACAATCTACCAATACAACGATTTGAGTTTCTCCATGCCATTTTTGCACCGTAAGATAATTCTTCATAAGTATGTGTGTAACTACCAGTCAAGTTAATTTCTTGCTCAATCTCTTTCATTCTATTTTCAATTTCATTAGCATTATATTTTAACTCGCTATACATGGTCTGAATAAATGATTTTGCTTTATCTATTAGCATTTAAAACACCTCAATCGTCATTATACGTGAGCATATACTGTTTCTTGAATAATATAGGGAATTGTCATAAATTTGTCGACACTAAATTAGAATTTATTAAGAAATAAATGTAAATCAAACATGCAAGTACCTACTATATATGAATTATGATAAACTAATTGTAAATATTTAGGTCGATTGGAGAGGTTAATGTGTACCAATATAACGACGATAGCTTAATGTTACACAATGATTTATATCAAATTAATATGGCTGAAAGCTACTGGAATGATGGTATCCATGAAAGAATAGCAGTGTTTGATTTGTATTTTAGAAAAATGCCATTTAATAGTGGATATGCGGTATTTAACGGATTGAAACGCGTTGTGAATTTCATCGAAAACTTTGGGTTTACAAATGAAGATATCACATATTTAAAATCGATAGGTTATAAAGAAGATTTTCTAAGCTACCTAAAAGATTTGAAATTTACTGGGAATATTAAATCTATGCAAGAAGGTGAAATTTGTTTTGGCAACGAGCCATTATTAAGAGTTGAAGCCCCTTTAATCCAAGCACAACTTATTGAAACTATTTTGTTAAATATCATTAATTTCCAAACATTAATTGCAACTAAAGCCAGTCGAATTCGTCAAATAGCAACTCATGACACTTTGATGGAATTTGGTACAAGAAGAGCTCAAGAGATTGATGCTGCACTGTGGGGCGCTAGAGCAGCCTTTATTGGAGGGTTTGATTCGACAAGTAATGTTAGAGCAGGAAAACTTTTTAATATACCTGTATCTGGCACACATGCACACGCACTAGTACAAACATATGGTGATGAGTACATAGCATTCAAAAAGTATGCTGAGCGACATAAAAATTGTGTGTTCTTAGTTGATACTTTCCATACTTTAAAATCAGGAGTACCAACCGCAATTAAGGTTGCGAAAGAGTTGGGAGATACTATTAATTTTATAGGTATCAGATTAGATTCTGGTGATATTGCGTATCTATCTAAAGAAGCTCGTAGAATGTTAGATGAGGCAGGTTTTACAGAAGCTAAAATTATCGCATCAAATGATTTGGATGAGCAGACTATTACAAGTTTAAAAGCACAAGGCGCTAAAGTTGACGCATGGGGAGTAGGTACAAAACTGATTACAGGATATGATCAACCAGCTTTAGGTGCAGTTTATAAATTGGTTTCTATTGAAACAGACGATGGCACAATGAGTGATCGTATTAAATTATCAAATAATGCTGAGAAAGTCACTACACCAGGCAAAAAAAATGTTTATCGTATCATTAATAATAAAACAGGCAAGGCTGAGGGCGACTATATCACGCTTGAAGGTGAAAATCCTAATGACGAATCTCCATTGAAAATGTTCCATCCTGTTCACACTTATAAAATGAAGTTTATTAAATCATTTAAAGCGGTTAATCTACATCAATCTATATTTGAAAATGGCAAACTTGTATACCATCTTCCAGATGAATATGAAGCTCAGGACTATCTTAAAAATAATTTAACTATTTTATGGGAAGAAAATAAACGATATCTTAACCCACAAGATTATCCAGTAGATTTAAGCACTAAATGTTGGGAAAATAAGCATAAGCGTATTTTTGAAGTTGCTGAACACGTTAAAGAGATGGAGGATGAAAATGAGTAAATTGCAAGATGTTGTAGTTAATGAAATGAAAGTAAAAAAACAAATTGACAGTGTAAAGGAAATCCAAGAAATTAAGCAATTTATTAAAGCGTATGTAAAATCACATTCATTTATACAAACTCTTGTTCTTGGAATATCAGGTGGTCAAGACTCCACTCTAACAGGTAAGTTAGCACAATTAGCAGTAAATGAATTGAAGGAAGAGGGACGTAACTGTAAATTTATAGCAGTGAAATTACCTTATGGTGTGCAACAAGACGCTCATGAAGTAGAAGATGCACTTGAGTTTATTAATCCTGACATAACGTATACAGTTAATATTAAACCAGCAGTTGATCAGAGTGTTCAATCACTTAGTGAAGCAGGCATCAAACTTACTGATTTTCAAAAAGGTAATGAAAAAGCACGTGAACGAATGAAAGTTCAGTTTTCAATTGCTTCTAATACTCAAGGTATAGTTTTAGGAACTGATCACTCTGCCGAAAATATTACTGGATTTTACACTAAATATGGAGATGGTGCTGCGGACATTGCACCTATTTTTGGGTTAAATAAAAGACAAGGTAAGCAATTACTAGCTTATCTAGGAGCACCTAAACACCTTTATGAAAAAGTGCCAACAGCTGATTTAGAAGATGATAAACCTCAGTTACCAGACGAGGAGGCACTAGGCGTATCTTATCATGATATTGATGATTATTTAGAAGGTAAAGAAATTCCTGCAACTGCTCGTGAAACAATCGAAAAACATTATGTTAGAAATGCACATAAGCGTGAACTTGCTTATACACGATACTCATGGCCTAAAAATAACAATTGAAAATTTTATAAGTGACAAAATGATTGGCGACTGATAAAATAATCTGGATTTAAAAGTAAGAAAAGAGGAATAATATGTCAGCAATTGCTCAAAATCCATGGTTAATGGTCTTAGCAATTTTTATAATTAATGTATGTTATGTCACATTTTTAACAATGAGAACGATATTGACTTTGAAAGGTTATCGTTATGTTGCAGCAGTAGTTAGTTTTATGGAGGTCTTAGTTTATGTCGTTGGTTTAGGGTTAGTAATGTCTAGCCTAGACCAAATTCAAAATATTTTTGCTTATGCATTAGGGTTCTCCGTCGGTATTATAGTAGGAATGAAAATCGAGGAAAAACTTGCGTTGGGTTATACAGTTGTCAATGTTACTTCATCGGAATATGAGTTAGATTTACCAAATGAATTAAGAAATTTAGGATATGGTGTCACCCACTACGAAGCATTTGGTAGAGATGGAAGTCGAATGGTAATGCAAATATTAACACCAAGAAAATATGAATTAAAGTTAATGGATACTGTAAAGAACTTAGATCCTAAGGCATTTATTATAGCGTATGAACCAAGAAATATTCACGGAGGATTCTGGGTTAAGGGTGTACGTAAACGTAAACTGAAAGCTTATGAACCAGAGCAACTGGAAGTTGTAGTAGATCACGAAGAAATAGTAGGTGGTAGCTCAAATGAGCAAAAAGTTTAGAGTTGAAGATCAAGAAACAATTGCAGATTGTCTCGACAGAATGAAAAAAGAAGGATTTATGCCAATACGTCGTATTGAGAAACCAGTTTATAAAGAGAACAAAGATGGCAGTATAGAGATTTTAAAACAGGATATTATATTTGTAGGTGCGTTAATCCAATAAATATGATTAACTATAGAATAATAAAGCCTAGGACATCCACTATTGTCCTAGGTATTTTTATGCATTGATTACTGATATTAATAGTAATGCTAGTCTTATATCAATTGCTTTTAGACACTTGGTGATTTAACTGAAAAGTGTTGCTCTAGAAATTTTACACTAAGAATTAAATAAAGAATTATTTTACATCTTATTATAGTTTTTACTAGATTGTGTTTCTAGATTGATTCAAATAAAATAGTAATAACTAGATAAACACTTATACATTTTAATCAAGTTCTGTTAAACTATAGATGAAAGCTTAGAAACGAACTTTTCTTATAAAAAATGTGATAATGTACAGTTTTTGTAGGAGCTATAATACATACGATAGGAGTTTACAAAGAATGATAGAACGTTATTCAAGAGATGAAATGTCTAGTATTTGGACAGACCAAAATCGCTATGAAGCATGGTTAGAAGTAGAAATTCTAGCGTGTGAAGCATGGAGTGAGTTAGGTTATATTCCTAAAGAAGATGTAAAAAAAATTCGTGAAAATGCCAAGGTAAATGTTGAACGCGCTAAAGAAATTGAGCAAGAAACACGACACGATGTAGTTGCATTTACTCGCCAAGTTTCTGAAACTTTAGGTGATGAACGTAAGTGGGTACATTATGGATTAACTTCCACTGATGTAGTTGACACTGCCTTAAGCTATGTAATTAAACAGGCAAATGAAATCCTTGAAAAAGATTTAGAAAGATTTATAGATGTATTAGCTGCCAAAGCTAAAAAATATCAGTATACATTGATGATGGGGCGTACACATGGTGTTCATGCTGAGCCTACAACTTTTGGCGTGAAAATGGCACTTTGGTATACTGAAATGAAACGTAATCTTAAGCGTTTTAAAGAAGTGCGTAAAGAAATAGAAGTAGGGAAAATGAGTGGAGCAGTAGGAACATTTGCCAATATTCCACCTGAAATTGAGGCTTACGTATGTGAACATTTAGGAATAGACACTGCAGCTGTTTCTACACAAACATTACAAAGAGATCGTCATGCTTATTACATTGCTACATTAGCACTGATTGCTACATCAATGGAAAAATTTGCAGTAGAAATTCGTAATTTGCAAAAAACTGAAACTAGAGAAGTCGAAGAGGCATTTGCAAAAGGACAAAAAGGATCATCAGCTATGCCACATAAAAGAAATCCAATTGGTTCTGAAAATATTACAGGTATATCTCGTGTGATTCGAGGATATATTACTACTGCATACGAGAATATTCCTTTATGGCATGAAAGAGATATCTCTCATTCTTCTGCAGAACGTATCATGTTACCTGATGTGACAATTGCTCTAGATTATGCACTTAATCGATTTACGAATATTGTTGATCGACTTACAGTTTATGAAGATAATATGAGAAATAATATTGATAAAACGTATGGTTTAATCTTCTCACAACGTGTACTACTAGCATTAATTAATAAAGGCATGGTACGTGAAGAAGCTTATGATAAAGTTCAACCTAAAGCAATGGAATCTTGGGAAACAAAAACACCATTTAGAGAGCTAATTGAACAAGATTCATCTATAACTGATGTTCTATCAACTGAAGAATTAGATGATTGCTTCGATCCTAAACATCATCTTAATCAGGTCGACACTATATTCGCACGTGCAGGTTTATCTTAATTAAATCAAATTTAATACAAGACAAATGATTCTAATTTCCTATACATTTTTCATGAAACTACTACACTTTAACGAATTAGTAAGTTAAAATAATGAGAGAATATTTGTATAGGGGTTGTTCGAGATGCAAATTGAAAAATTAAGAGGTCAGTCATTAGATGAATTATTTGATGCGATCTTAGCACTAGAAAACAGAGAAGAATGTTATCAGTTTTTCGATGATTTATGTACTGTAAATGAAATACAGTCATTATCTCAGAGACTTCAAGTTGCTAAAATGATTAAACAAGGTTATACTTATGCAACTATTGAAGAAGAGTCTGGTGCATCAACTGCAACGATTTCTAGAGTAAAGCGTTCGTTACAATGGGGTAATGATGCTTATACAATGATTTTGAATAGACTAAATATTGAAACAAAGGCATAAGAATGCATATATTTTCGTCTGATTTCACTGTTTCATTTAATACATTAATAGCTTTGAAAGATTTATTGAAATCTTTCAAAGCTATTTTTTAATGAAGCTAAATTTTTAAAGATAATTAATTTAAGCATTCTGTGTGAACTATTATAACGAATCTACACTGTATCTAGTTATTGAATTCAATAGCAAGATACTCATTTTTGCTTAAAGCATATGTTAAATTAAATATGACTTAAAATCATATATGATTAACTTATTTAGTCTTTAGAACTTAAAACTTAAAAATGCTATAATTTAGGGTATGTTAAATAAAGGAGTTTCATAAAATGTACGACATAACCAAGTGGAAACATATGTTTAAATTAGATCCGGCTAAATCAATTTCGGATGAAGATTTAGAGGCACTGTGTATGTCTAACACTGATGCAATAATTATTGGTGGGACAGATGATGTAACAGAAGATAATGTTATTCATTTAATGAGTAGAGTAAGACGTTATCCTTTACCACTTGTCTTAGAAGTTTCGAATGTAGAAAGTGTGATGCCTGGTTTTGATTTCTATTTTATTCCAACAGTCATGAATAGTAAGGATACAAAATATCATAACGAAATTTTGCTAGAAGCCCTTAAAAAATATGGACATGTGATTAATTTTGATGAAGTTTTTTTCGAGGGATATGTCGTTCTAAACGCGAATAGTAAAGTTGCAAAAATTACCAAAGCTTATACTCAATTAGATATAGAAGACGTCGAAGCATATGCACAAATGGCAGAAGAATTATATCGATTTCCAATTATGTATGTAGAATATAGTGGCACATATGGAGATGTTGATAAGGTTAGAGCGATTGCAAATATGCTTCAACATACGCAATTATTTTATGGCGGTGGTATAACAAACATTGACAAAGCTAAAGAAATGTCTAACATTGCGGATACCATTGTTGTTGGCGATATTATATATAACGATATTAAAAAAGCATTAAAAACTGTAAAGATAAAGGAGTCTAATAAATGAATGCGCTAGTAAAAAATATGAATTCAGAGCAAAGTGAAGCGGTTAGAACAACAGAAGGGCCATTACTTATTATGGCAGGTGCTGGATCAGGAAAGACACGTGTGTTAACACATCGCATTGCGTATTTATTAGATGAAAAAGATGTATCACCTTATAATATTTTAGCTATTACGTTTACAAATAAAGCAGCTAAAGAAATGAAGGCACGTGTAGAACATCTTGTGGGAGAAGAAGCGCAAGTGATTTGGATGTCCACTTTTCACTCCATGTGTGTAAGAATTCTGAGAAGAGATGCTGATCGTATTGGCATTGAAAGAAATTTCACTATCATTGATCCTACAGATCAAAAATCAGTGATTAAAGATGTATTGAAAAGTGAAAATATTGACAGTAAACGATTTGAGCCGCGTATGTTTATTGGTGCAATTAGCAATTTAAAAAATGAATTAAAAACACCTGAGGATGCTCAAAAAGAGGCGAATGATTTTCACTCTCAAATGGTTGCAACGGTATACAAAGGTTATCAAAGACAGTTATCACGTAATGAAGCACTCGACTTTGATGATTTAATTATGACAACTATTAATTTATTTGAACGAGTACCCGAAACTCTAGAATACTATCAAAATAAATTTCAATATATACATGTAGATGAGTATCAAGATACTAATAAAGCACAATATACTTTAGTAAAACTATTAGCAAACAAATTTAAAAATTTATGTGTTGTTGGTGATTCTGACCAATCTATTTATGGTTGGAGAGGAGCTGATATACAAAATATTTTATCTTTTGAAGAGGACTATCCTGAAGCAAAGACAATTTTCCTCGAACAGAACTATCGTTCAACTAAGAATATTTTAAATGCTGCAAATGAAGTTATAAAACATAATTCTGAACGAAAACCTAAAGGTCTATGGACTGCAAATTCTGGAGGAGACAAAATTCAGTATTATGAAGCTATGACTGAAAGAGATGAAGCAGAATACGTTGTTAAAGAAATAATGAAGCATCAACGCGGTGGTAAAAAATATAGTGAAATGGCTATATTATATAGAACAAATGCCCAATCACGTGTACTTGAGGAAACATTTATGAAATCAAATATTCCTTATACAATGGTTGGAGGTCAAAAATTCTACGACCGTAAAGAAATTAAAGATTTACTTAGTTATTTAAGGGTTATTGCTAATAGCAATGATGATATTAGTTTGCAACGTATTATTAACGTGCCTAAACGTGGTATTGGACCTTCATCTGTTGAAAAAATCCAAACCTATGCACTTCAAAATAATATAAGTATGTTTGACGCACTGGCTGAGGTAGATTTTATAGGTCTCTCTAAAAAGGTTACTCAAGAATGTATCAGCTTTTATGAAATGATTCAAAATTTAATCAAAGAACAAGAATTTCTCGAAATTAGTGAAATCGTAGATGAAGTACTACAAAAATCAGGCTATAGAGACATGCTTGATCGAGAACAAAGTATTGAAGCACGAAGTCGATTAGAAAACTTAGATGAATTTATGTCTGTACCTAAAGATTATGAGGAAAATACACCTTTAGAGGAACAATCGCTTATTAATTTTCTAACAGATTTATCATTAGTTGCTGATATTGACGAAGCAGATACACAGAATGGTGTTACATTGATGACAATGCATTCAGCAAAAGGTCTTGAATTTCCTATAGTTTTTATTATGGGAATGGAAGAGTCGTTGTTCCCGCATATAAGAGCAATTAAAAGTGAAGATAATCATGAAATGGAAGAGGAACGTCGTATTTGTTATGTAGCAATTACACGAGCAGAAGAGTTGCTTTATATCACAAATGCAACGACCAGAATGTTGTTTGGTCGTTCTCAATCCAATATGCCATCTCGATTTTTAAAAGAAATCCCAGAAGACCTACTTGATAGTCATACCGGTCAAAAAAGACAAACTATATCTCCTAAATCTCAACCTAAAAGAGGGTTTAGTAAGCGTACGACATCAACTAAAAAACAAGTTTCCTCATCTGATTGGAAAGTAGGAGATAAAGTTATGCATAAAGCATGGGGTGAAGGGATGGTTAGTAACGTGAATGAAAAAAACGGATCTGTAGAGTTGGATATTATATTTAAATCAGAAGGTCCAAAACGATTATTAGCTCAGTTCGCACCAATAACAAAGAAGGAGGACTCATAGGGGATGCAAGATGTTAAAAAGCGTGTGGAAAAATTACATGATTTGTTGAATCAATATAGCTATGAATATTATGTACAAGATAATCCCTCAGTGCCTGACAGCGAGTATGATAAGTTATTACATGAGCTGATTGAAATTGAAGAAAAATATCCAGAATTCAAATCGACAGATTCTCCAACAGTACGTGTGGGTGGCGAAGCCCAGTCTTCTTTTGAAAAAGTAAATCACGACACGCCGATGTTAAGTTTAGGTAATGCGTTTAATGAAGAAGATTTAAGAAAATTTGATCAACGTATTCGTGATAGTATTGGTCAGGTCGAATACATGTGTGAACTTAAAATAGATGGTTTGGCTGTTTCACTCAAATATGAAAATGGCCGTTTTGTCCAAGGACTTACACGTGGTGATGGTACGACAGGTGAGGATATAACTGAAAATCTAAGAACTATACATGCTATACCACTAAAAATTAAAGAACCTCTCAATTTTGAGGTCCGTGGAGAAGCTTATATGCCACGTCGTTCATTCATTCATTTGAATAATGAAAAAGAACAAAATGGTGAACAACCTTTTGCAAACCCACGAAACGCTGCTGCTGGTTCTTTAAGACAACTTGACTCTAAACTAGCTGCGAAAAGAAAATTAAGTGTCTTCTTATATAGTGTGAATGACCTAACCGAGTTTAATGCAACAACACAAAGTGAAGCGCTAGAGGAATTGGACCAACTAGGTTTTAAAACTAACCAAGAACGTGAACGAGTATCAGATATTGAGGGCGTACTTAATTATATAGAGAAATGGACAAGTAAAAGGGAATCTTTATCATACGATATTGATGGTATTGTTATAAAAGTTAACGATTTATCTCAACAAGAGGAAATGGGTTATACGCAAAAATCTCCAAGATGGGCGATTGCTTATAAATTTCCAGCTGAAGAAGTTATTACAAAATTATTGGATATCGAACTAAGTATTGGACGTACGGGTGTTGTGACACCAACTGCAATTCTAGAACCTGTAAAAGTAGCTGGCACTACAGTTTCAAGAGCCTCTCTTCATAATGAAGATTTAATACATGAAAGAGATATACGTATCGGAGATAGTGTTGTTATTAAAAAAGCCGGGGACATCATCCCTGAAGTTGTAAAAAGTATTTTAGATAGACGACCTAACGAATCGGAAATTTATCATATGCCAACACATTGTCCTAGTTGTGGACATGAATTAGTTCGTATTGAAGGAGAAGTTGCTTTACGTTGTATTAATCCAAAATGTCAGGCACAGCTTATTGAAGGACTTATACATTTCGTTTCAAGACAAGCGATGAATATAGATGGCTTAGGTACTAAAATTATACATCAGCTATACGAAAATCAGTTAATCAAAGATGTCGCAGATATTTTCTATTTAAAAGAAGAAGATTTATTACCATTAGAGAGAATGGGAAAGAAGAAAGTTGATAATCTTTTATTAGCAATAGAAAAATCTAAAGAACAGTCATTAGAGCATTTATTATTTGGACTAGGTATTAGACATTTAGGTGTAAAAGCTAGTCAAGTACTTGCTGAGCGATATGAAACGATGGATCAACTTTTTAAAGTAACAGAAAGTGAATTAATTGAAATTCAAGATATTGGAGATAAACTTGCACAATCTGTTGTAACATATCTCGAAAATAGTGATATTCGTTCATTAATTGAAAAATTAAGTAATAAAAATGTTAATATGTCTTATAAAGGAATTAAAACAACTGAAATTGAAGGTCATCCTGATTTTAGTGGGAAAACAATTGTATTAACAGGGAAACTCGAGCAAATGACGAGAAATGAAGCATCTGAATGGTTGAAAATGCAAGGTGCTAAAGTTACAAATAGCGTGACTAAAAGTACTGATATTGTCATAGCTGGAGCAGATGCAGGGTCTAAATTAGCCAAAGCTGAGAAGTACGGTACTGAAATTTGGACTGAAGCAGCATTTATAGAAAAACAAAATGGAATCTAATAATTAGAGGAGTACGTGAATGAAGCGAACAATATTTTTACTCATGTCGATACTGTTATTATTAACGGCTTGCGGAGATGGACATAAACAAACTTCATCAGATAAAGAACAAAGTGAACATAAGGATAACCATAATAAAAATCAAGTGAAACAAATAGCGACTGATAAAAAAGTTCAAGGTGATAACTATAGGACTATATTGCCCTTTAAAGAAAGCCAGGCTCGTGGATTATTACAAGATAATATGGCAAATGGTTATAATGGAGAAGATTTTGAAAGTGGTTTACTAGAATTAAGTAAAGAAATCTTTCCAACAAATAAGTATTTATATCAAGATGGACAATATTTAGATAAAAAAACGATTAATGCATACTTAGATCCGAAATATACAAAAAAAGAAATTGACAAGATGAGCGAAAAAGAAAAGCAAAGCAAAAATGCTAATGAGAATCTTGGACTCAATCCATCTCACAATGGTGAAACAGATGAAGAGAAAATAGCTGAAAATTCTCCAGCCTATCTTTCAAATATACTCGAGCAGGATTTTTATGGAAACAGTGATTCTAAAGGTAAAAATATAAAAGGCATGACAATTGGTTTAGCCATGAATAGTGTTTATTATTACAAAAAAGAGAAAGATGGCGAAACATATAGTAAAGATTTATCTGATAAAGAGATTGAAAAGCAAGGTAAACAGATGGCTAGTGAAATGCTCTCTCGTTTACGTGAGAATAGTGATTTAAAAGATATTCCTATTCATTTTGCTATCTATAAACAATCTAGTCAAGATTCCATTACACCAGGTGAATTTATAGTTGGTACTACAGTTGAAGAGGGTAAAACTAAAATTAACTCATGGGATAATATTAATGAAAAAGCAGCCTTAATTCCTTCGTCAACTGCAGCTGATTATGATGAAACACTGAATAATAACTTTAAACAGTTTAATGATAATTTGCAATCGTATTTTTCAAACTTCACACAAGCAGTTGGTAAGGTTAAATTCGTAAATAAAAAAGCTAAACAACTTACAGTTGATTTGCCTATAGATTATTACGGACAGGCAGAAACGATAGGTATTACACAATATGTTACAGAACAAGCCGAAAAGTATTTTGATAAACTAGATGAGTATGAAATTAGAATCAAAGATGGAAATACTCCACGTGCTCTCATTAGTAAAACTAAAGACGATAAAGAACCACAAGTTCATATTTATCATAATTAGTTACCTATGAAGTATGACACCCATTTCATTGTATAGAAAAGAATAGGATAGAATTCAAATTAAGTTTACTGGTCAATCTAACACCAAAGGAATATATTTGCAATTTGATATTATTGATGATTTTGACTCATTTTTCGAGCCGTCAATAAATTTAAATATAAAAAATTAGCTATGAAGAAATTTATATTGATAGATTTCTTCATAGCTATTTTCTTAAGTGAATGAAAGAAATTGACACTGTATATTAGAAAAGTATTTAAATTATACTTCTAATTGTTACTTAATTAATCAATTTTATAATGTTGATATAGTCTGATAATTGTACATTTATTCTTTAACGATGTGTTTAACTTTATTAAGATTTTCAATAACAACATCATCAGGTTTTTTTGTTAATTTACTTACGATGTACGTAATCAATACGCTAACTATGAAACCCGGTATAATTTCATACATACCAAAGAATGCATTGATTGTAGCCAAAGGTTTAATCCAAGAAATCCAAATAATAACAACTACAGCACCAGCTACCATTCCGCTAATAGCTCCTGCACGTGTTAAATCTTTCCAATACAAAGAGTAGAGTACTAAAGGACTAAAAGCAGCTCCAAAGCCAGCCCAAGCATTACCAACTAAATTTAATATTGTATCGTTTGGATGCCAAGCAATCGTAATAGCAACTATCGCAACAAGTAAAACTGATAATCGTCCAATCAAAACAAACTCTTTTTGGTGTGATGATGCTTTATCTGAACCTCTGATTAGTTTATAGAAATCTTCAGTTAAAGAACTTGATGTTACTAGTAATTGTGAAGAGATAGTACTCATTATTGCAGCAAGGATGGCTGCTAATAAAAATCCACCTACAAGCGGATGAAATAAAATTTGACTCATCACAATAAATAGTGTTTCAGGATCTTCTAATTTAATATGCTTTTCAGATATAAATGAAATTCCTGTTAATCCCACACCTATCGCTCCTAATAAACCGACTGCCATCCAACTTATTCCCAGACGTCTGGCTTTTGGTAGTAATTTATGTGATTTGATAGACATAAATCTTACTATAATATGTGGTTGACCAAAATATCCGAGTCCCCATGAAAATAATGAAACAATGCCTAAAATAGTGGTTCCTCTAAATAAATCTAAGTTTGTAGGTTTCATTTGAGCAACATCATGAAATGTATCCCAACCGTTGAGTTTAAGCATTGCAACGATAGGTACCATTACCATAGCAATAAGCATAATCACACCTTGAAAAAAATCAGTAATTGATACAGCTAAATAGCCACCAAAGAAAGTGTAAAAAATAACTATAATAGCCACTATCAAAAGTCCTACGTGATAGTTTAATCCAAATGCACTTTCAAAGAGTTTTCCGCCAGAAACGAAACCTGAATGCGTATATAGAGTGAAAAAAACGACAATAATCAATCCTGAAATAATTTTAATAATATTCTTCTTATCATCTAGTCTATTTTTAAAAAAGTCTGGGAGTGTAATAGCATCTCCCGCAACCTCTGTAAATACACGTAGTCTTGGAGCAACAACAAAATAATTAATGTATGCACCTAAGGTTAATCCAATTGTTATCCAAATGGCGGATAAACCTGTACTGTAAACTGAACCTGGAAGTCCCATAATCATCCATCCAGACATATCAGAGGCACCAGCTGATAATGCTGTGATATATGGTCCGATACTACGCCCTCCCAACATAAATTCACTTAAGTTTCCAGTAGCTTGTCGATAACCATAGAAGCCGATAATTAGAAGGATTAAGAAATAGACAATAATCATAACGTAAGTCTGCCAATTTGCATCAATTTGATTACTGAGAGCTGTACCTAATGTAAACATAATTAACACTCCCTTTATTAAATAATGATATAAGATACATGTAATATTATACAATGTAACTAAATGTTCAGAAAAGTAAAACTTTTAATGGTAGTATTAAAAGTCTTTGATAAAAGGTGTTTAACCCTAAATGCGTCTTATGATTAATCAATATCTATTGCATAAATATGTACAAAATTATTATTAGAATTAAAATTTAATTCATCTATCATTTTAAGACATAGAGATGACAATTAGCGGTATTCATATGTAAAAGTTTATTAAACACCTTAAATATCAAGTGTTTATTTTGAGTAACTTATTCATAAATATTTAGATTTTTGGTTCGAAATTTGATACAATTTGGTGATGAATGAGTATTAAGGAGGCTTTTATTTAATGACTAAAGTTACACGTGAAGAAGTTGAACATATTGCTAATTTAGCTAGACTTCAAATTTCTTCTGAAGAAACAGAAGAAATGGCTAATACTTTAGAAAGTATTTTAGATTTTGCGAAACAAAATGATAGTGCCGATACAGAAGGTATTGAGCCAACTTATCACGTATTAGATTTACAAAACGTATTACGTGACGATAAAGCAATCGAGGGCATTCCTCAAGAATTAGCATTGAAAAATGCGAAAGAAACAGAAGATGGTCAATTTAAAGTGCCATCCATCATGAATGGGGAGGATGCTTAAGATGAGTATTCGTTTTGAATCTATCGAAAAATTAACTGAATTAATCAAAAATAAAGAAATTAAACCTTCTGATGTAGTAAAAGATATATACGCAGCTATTGAAGAAACTGATCCAACAATCAAGTCATTCTTAGCTTTAGATAAAGAAAATGCAATAAAAAAAGCCGAAGAATTAGATGAATTACAAGCTAAAGATCAAATGGATGGTAAACTATTTGGAATTCCAATGGGAATCAAAGATAATATCATCACAAAAGATGTAGAAACTACGTGTGCAAGTAAAATGTTAGAAGGGTTTGTACCTATTTATGAATCTACTGTAATGAACAAACTACATGATGAAAACGCGGTATTAATTGGTAAATTAAACATGGATGAGTTTGCAATGGGTGGCTCTACAGAGACTTCATATTTTAAGAAAACATTAAATCCTTTCGATCACACAGCAGTACCAGGTGGATCTTCAGGTGGTTCTGCAGCAGCAGTTGCAGCAGGTTTAGTTCCTTTTAGTTTAGGGTCAGACACTGGTGGTTCTATTAGACAACCTGCATCTTATTGTGGCGTAGTTGGTATGAAACCGACTTATGGCCGTGTATCACGTTTTGGTTTAGTTGCATTTGCTTCTTCTTTAGATCAAATTGGACCAATCACGCGTAATGTTAAAGATAACGCATTAGTACTTGAGGCAATTTCCGGTGTTGATGCGAATGATTCTACAAGCGCACCTGTTGATGATGTAGATTTTACTTCTGATATTGGTAAAGATATTAAAGGTCTTAAAATTGCATTACCTAAAGAATATTTAGGTGAGGGTGTAAGTGAAGAAGTGAAGACTTCTGTAAAAGAAGCGGTTGAAACGTTAAAATCACTTGGTGCTGAAGTTGACGAAGTCTCATTACCAAATACAAAATATGGTATTCCATCATATTATGTTATTGCGTCATCAGAGGCTTCAGCAAACTTAGCTCGATTTGATGGTATTAGATATGGATATCATTCTAAAGAAGCACAATCGTTAGAAGAATTATATAAAATGTCCAGATCGGAAGGCTTTGGTGAAGAAGTCAAAAGACGTATCTTCTTAGGTACTTTTGCTTTAAGCTCAGGTTATTACGATGCATACTATAAAAAATCTCAAAAAGTTAGAACGTTAATTAAAAATGATTTTGACAAAGTATTTGAATCTTACGATGTTGTGGTTGGACCGACAGCACCTACAACAGCATTTAATATTGGCGAAGAAATTGATGATCCTTTAACTATGTATGCGAATGACTTATTAACTACACCAGTTAACCTTGCTGGTTTACCTGGTATTTCAGTTCCTTGTGGACAATCAAACGGACGCCCAATTGGTTTGCAATTAATTGGTAAACCTTTTGATGAAAAAACGTTATATCGTGTCGCTTATCAATTTGAAACACAATACAACTTACATGACGCATACGAAAATTTATAAGGAGTGGAAATCATGCATTTTGAAACAGTAATCGGACTTGAAGTTCATGTTGAGTTAAAAACGGACTCAAAAATGTTCTCTCCATCACCAGCACATTTTGGAGCTGAACCAAATTCAAATACAAATGTTATCGACTTAGCTTATCCAGGTGTGTTACCAGTAGTTAATAGACGTGCAGTAGATTGGGCAATGAGAGCTTCAATGGCATTAAATATGGATATTGCTACAAATTCTAAATTCGATCGTAAAAACTATTTCTATCCAGATAATCCAAAAGCATACCAAATTTCTCAGTTTGATCAACCTATTGGAGAAAACGGCTATATTGATATTGAAGTTGATGGAGAAACAAAACGTATCGGTATTACACGTCTTCATATGGAAGAAGATGCAGGTAAATCAACACATAAAGATGGATATTCTTTAGTAGACTTAAACCGTCAAGGTACACCATTAATTGAAATTGTATCTGAACCCGATATTCGTTCACCTAAAGAAGCATATGCTTATCTTGAAAAACTACGTTCAATCATTCAATATACGGGTGTATCTGATTGTAAAATGGAAGAGGGCTCCCTACGTTGTGATGCTAATATTTCACTTCGTCCATATGGTCAAAAAGAATTTGGTACAAAAACTGAATTGAAAAATCTTAACTCATTTAACTACGTTAAAAAAGGTTTAGAATATGAAGAAAAACGTCAAGAAGAAGAATTATTAAATGGTGGAGAGATTGGTCAAGAAACACGTCGATTTGATGAATCTACTGGTAAAACAATTTTAATGCGTGTGAAAGAAGGTTCAGATGATTACAGATATTTCCCTGAACCAGATATTGTACCATTGTATGTAGATGAAGATTGGAAAGCACGTGTGAGACAAACAATTCCAGAATTACCAGATGAACGTAAAGCTAAATACGTAAATGATCTTGGACTTCCAGAATATGATGCGCATGTATTAACCTTAACTAAAGAAATGTCTGATTTCTTTGAAGGCGCAATTGACCATGGTGCAGATGTTAAACTTACTTCCAACTGGTTAATGGGTGGTGTTAACGAGTATCTTAATAAAAATCAAGTTGAATTAAAAGATACGCAACTAACTCCTGAAAATTTAGCTGGTATGATTAAATTAATAGAAGACGGAACAATGAGTAGTAAAATCGCTAAAAAAGTTTTTCCAGAACTAGCTGAAAATGGTGGAGATGCTAAACAAATTATGCAAGATAAAGGTTTAGTACAAATTTCTGATGAAGCAACATTACTTAAATTTGTAACTGATGCTTTAGATAATAATCCACAATCAATAGAAGATTATAAAAATGGTAAAGGTAAAGCTATGGGATTCTTAGTGGGTCAAATTATGAAAGCTTCTAAAGGTCAAGCTAACCCACAAAAAGTTAATAGCCTATTAAAACAAGAATTAGATAACCGTTAATTCGAAAATTATAATACTTTAAGCTTCTAACAAAGAATATGAACTTTGTTAGAAGCTTTTATTACTTTTGAAAAGTATAGGTATTAAGTTTCTTAATGTTTAAAATTACATATATTTCACCTTTGTTGTACCGAATAGTTTAGAGAAATCGGAAATAAATACTTTTAACTGATGTATAAATCATATAATATAAGTAATGAGTATATGAATTTGAGGGATTAACTATGAGAAAACGTGCAAGAATTATATATAATCCAACATCAGGAAAAGAACTTTTTAAACGTGTATTACCAGATGCACTGATTAAACTTGAGAAAGCAGGTTATGAAACGAGTGCATATGCAACTGAAAAAATTGGTGATGCTACTTTTGAAGCTGAAAGAGCACTAGAAAATGAATATGATTTACTCATTGCAGCTGGAGGTGACGGTACGTTAAATGAGGTGGTCAATGGAATCGCCGAGCAACCCAATCGTCCTAAATTAGGTGTAATACCAATGGGAACCGTTAATGACTTTGGAAGAGCGCTTCATTTACCAAACGATATAATGGGAGCGATTGATGTAATTATTGATGGTCATACAACCAAGGTAGATATTGGAAAGATGAATAATCGTTATTTCATTAACCTAGCTGCAGGGGGGAAACTAACACAAGTATCTTACGAAACACCAAGTAAGTTGAAATCAATTGTAGGACCGTTCGCGTATTACATTAAAGGATTTGAAATGTTACCTCAAATGAAAGCGGTAGATGTACGTATCGAATATGATGATAACATCTTCCAAGGAGAAGCTTTACTATTCCTTCTAGGTTTAACGAATTCAATGGCTGGCTTTGAAAAATTAGTTCCAGATGCGAAGCTTGACGACGGTTATTTCACGTTAATTATTGTAGAAAAAGCAAATCTTGCTGAATTGGGCCATATTATGACATTAGCGTCTCGAGGTGAGCACACAAAGCATCCTAAAGTCATTTATGCTAAAGCGAAGTCTATTAATATTTCATCATTTACTGATATGCAACTTAATGTTGATGGTGAATACGGTGGGAAATTACCTGCAAATTTCCTTAATTTAGAACAGCACATAGAAATTTTCACACCTAAAGATGTATTTAACGAAGAACTATTAGAAAATAATACAATACCTGATATTACGCCAGATAAGCATTGAAATTATTACGACAAATTACGACATCAAATTTAAGGTTAGGAATGCCACACATTATATTCCTAACCTTTTTGTATGTAGGAGGGAAAAAATTGGAAACATTTAAGAAAAACGATGTTAAAACGGGAAAGGTTATTGATTTAACTCATGAGGGACATGGAGTTGTTAAAGTTGATCGATATCCAATTTTTATTCCTAATGCTTTAATTGATGAACAAATTAAATTTAAATTAATTAAAGTGAAAAAGAATTTTGCTATAGGAAAATTGATAGAGGTCATAAGTGAAAGTGATGATAGAGTGACACCGCCTTGTGTTTATTATGCAAAGTGTGGTGGTTGTCAATTACAACATATGACATATAGAGCACAATTGGATATGAAAAGAGAACAAGTAGTTAATCTTTTTCACAGAAAAGGCCCTTTTGAGAATACCATCATAAAAGAAACTATTGGCATGGATAATCCTTGGCGTTACCGTAATAAATCTCAAATTCCTGTAGGTCAAGGTAACTCCAATCAAGTTATAATGGGATTCTATAGACAACGTAGCCATGACATTATAGATATGGATAGTTGTCTTATACAAGATAAACAACATCAAGAAGTAATGAATCGAGTGAAGTACTGGCTCAATGAATTAAATATATCTATATATAACGAAAAAGCGAAAACAGGTTTAATACGTCATTTAGTAGTAAGGACTGGTTATCATACCGATGAAATGATGGTTATCTTTGTTACAAATGGAGCAACATTTAAACAATCAGAACTGTTAGTAAACAAGCTGAAAAAAGAATTTCCAAATATAACAAGTATTAAACAGAATATAAACAATAGCCATTCTAATGTTATTATGGGGCGTCAATCAATGACTTTATATGGTAAAGACAAAATTGAAGACCAATTAAGTGAAGTAATTTATCATATTTCTGATTTATCATTTTATCAAATTAACTCATCACAAACTGAAAAACTTTATCAGCAAGCTCTGAATTATGCTCAATTAACAGGAAAAGAAATAGTATTGGATACGTATTGTGGTATAGGAACGATTGGGCTATATATGGCACCACAAGCCAAGCATGTTTATGGAGTAGAAGTTGTTCCGCAAGCCATAAAAGATGCGGAAGACAATGCGACTAAAAACCAACTAAAAAATACGACTTTCGAATGTGGAAAAGCAGAAGATGTTATCTTAACATGGAAATCACAAGGGATTAAACCTGACGTAGTCATGGTAGATCCACCTAGAAAAGGATGCGATGAAACTTTCTTAACTACTCTTTTAAAATTAAATCCGAAAAGGATTGTTTATATATCATGTAACCCTTCAACGCAACAAAGAGATGCGCAAATATTGGCTGAACAATACGAGTTAGTAGAAATTACACCAGTTGATATGTTCCCACAAACAACACATATTGAGACTGTAGCATTATTTGTACGCAAAGATGAAGAGTGAATTTAATAGAAATCAATTCATTATTATTTTGAAGTGATTGTTAAGATTGTATTACAAGCAACTTACTTTATTGAAAAAGGTCTTTTTTAGCTATAATAAAAATTGTATACTGTTTTTGAAAATAGAGAACTGGAGGGGTGAATGTGCATAAAATAGATTTATCAGGCAATAAATTTCAAATCCAACGATTTGTTCTGTTGCAAATTGTATTGGCGCTATTTACAATACTATTTACTTATAAATGGGCTTATCAAACAACGCATATCATTGAACAAAATTTTGTCATGAATCTTATTTTGGGCTTTGTAGGTTTCGCAGTGCTAGTTATTTTGCATGAGTTTATTCATCGTATTTTGTTCATTATATTTTCTAAAGGTGAAAAACCATCTTTAAAATATGATAAAAACAAAATTATTGTACAGTTCTCTCAGACTTGTTTTCATCGGTGGCAATTTACAATTATCATGATAGCACCACTTGTTATCATAAGTGCGACCTTACTAGCACTTATTCAAATATATTCCTTCTCATCTTTAATCTTTATGTTTAGTATACATACAAGTTATTGCATGATAGATGTGTTTTTAGTAGCATTGGCATTACAAAGCAAATTCAAATATATACAAACTTATGGAGAAGGTTTGTATCTTTATCAACAAAAGCCCACTCAAACCTATTATGAATAATCACTAATTATACTGACAAGCGCATATATTAAAGTTGATAATTGATTTAAAAATTTCATTTCTTATTTTTCAACTCGTTTCCATCGTAATAAACAAATATCTCATTAAAATATGCAACTACATTCACATAACCACTTATGTAGGAAAGGATAGGACTATGAATTTATTCTAAAATTGTAGTCCTATTTTTTGCTATTACATTAAGTAAATAAACAATACAAGTATTATCATGTGCACAATACATGTAATGATAAAACTGATGGCGTATAATAGTATAAAGCTATTTTTTGGAAGACATAGTGAGGTGAGTCGATGACTGAAAGAAGAATTATTCATATAGATATGGATTATTTTTTTGCTCAAGTTGAAATGAGAGATAATCCTAAATTAAAAGGAAAACCTGTCATCGTTGGTGGTAAAGCGAGTCATCGAGGCGTTGTTTCTACGGCATCATACGAAGCAAGAGCTTATGGTGTTCACTCTGCTATGCCTATGACTCAAGCACATAAGCTGTGCCCCAATGGCTATTATGTAACAAGCCGTTTTGATGCTTATAGAGAGGTATCTGGTCAAATCATGGAAATATTCAGAAGTTATACAGAATTAGTAGAACCTATGTCTTTAGATGAAGCTTATTTAGATATTACACATTTAGTGAGACCGGATTTATCAGCATCAACTATTGCAAATTATATTCGCAGAGATATATACGAAGTAACACGTTTAACTGCGTCAGCTGGCGTGTCTTATAATAAGTTTTTAGCTAAGTTAGCGAGTGGTATGAACAAGCCAAATGGTTTGACAGTTATTGATTACAATAATGTACATGAAATATTAATGCAATTAGATATTGGAGATTTTCCAGGGGTAGGCAAAGCGTCGAAGAAAAAAATGCATCAACATCATATATATACAGGTCAAGATTTATATAATAAAGATGAATTTGAATTAATACGCTTGTTCGGTAAAAGAGGACGAGGTTTGTATAATAAAGCTCGAGGTATAGACCATAATGAAGTAAAGGCGAGTAGAGTTCGTAAATCTGTTGGGACTGAAAGGACATTTTCTACAGATGTTAACGATGATGATGTTATTTTAAGAAAAATAAGAGAACTTTCAGGAAAAACAGCAGAGCGTTTAAATAAAATTCAAAAATCAGGAAAAACAGTCACTGTAAAGATAAAGACTTATCAATATGAAACAATCTCAAAACAAAAAAGTTTGAGAGATCCTATTCGTACTGAAACTGATATTTATAATATTGCATATACTTTATATAACGACTTAAAAGATCCAGAGATTCCGATTCGATTAATAGGTGTAACGGTTGGGAGTTTAGTGCAATCTGATTTTAAAAATTTAACAATATATGATTTTATTTAAATGGCTGATGAACACAGGTTAAGTGGACAATCAGCCTTTATCTTTAAGATTTTTTCCATATATATTTAACATGCTTTGAAGATCATCATAATGTTTCAATAAGCGGTAGGTAATCATTGCACAAGCTTTAGCATCATTTAACGCATCATGATGACCGTGAAAATCTAAATGGTAATGATTCATTAAATGTTTTAGTCCATAACGATATGCATTTATTGTTCGTTTAGCTAATTGATATGAACAAAAGTATGTCAAAGAAGGAGTATCTATATTAAGACTTTTTAAACTTTGATGTAACACATTCATATCAAAAGCAGCATTATGGGCAAAAACAGGAAGTTGATCAATAAATTGTAGCATATATGGATAGACATGCTTGAATCCAGGAGCATCTTGCACATCTTCGGGGTGGATGCCGTGTACATTAATATTTGTTTCAGTAAAGTAGTCAAAAGGATTCACAAGGGTATGAAATGACTCTGTTATTTGATTATCAATAACTTTAACCATTCCTACAGAGCATATGCTTGTTCGTTTACCGTTAGCAGTTTCAAAGTCCAGTGCAACAAATGCATTTTGTGCCATTATTTCATTCCTTTCAATTATTTTTGGTTATGTGAGTATTTAATGTCAATATTTTATTACAATAACAATTTTATAGATAGTAAAACGGGTTAAAACAAATGATTTATGCATTAAAAAAACCCTTAAATCATTTATCTTTGAGGAGATTTAAGGGTAAATAACACAATATTTAGGAATAAGTTATTGTAATTATTACTCGTTGAATGAACGCGCTGCTAATTCTTTTTCATATAAGTAAAGTGTATTACAATCGTCACCAATACGAGTAAGGTAATCTATATGAGTTTCAAATGTAGATTCTTCTTCAACTTGTTCATCTAAGAACCAGTTTAAAAATGAAATTGTAGCATAATCTTTATCATTCCGAGCTAATTCTGATAGATTATAGAAACGTTGAGTAACATCACGTTCTTGAGCTAAACTATCTTTAAATGTTTCTAAAATAGAAGAAAATTCTACTTTAGGAGCTTTAATTGTATCAAAAATAGCATGTTCGCCACGATCATTGATATAGTCATAGATTTTTTTACCGTGGAAACGTTCCTCTTTAGCTTGTTCTATATAAAAATTTGCAAATCCGTCATAAGATTCTTTGTCACAGTATGCCGCCATTGCCATATATGCGTGCGCTGCAAAATATTCTTGATTCATCTGTTCATTTAAAGCTGCTAATAGTTCTTTACTTAACATCTTCAATCACCCCGTATAAATAAAAATAAGATTCTTGTATATTATAACAAAACTTTTCTCAATAGCAAATAATAATTATTATAATCTAGAAGTAGTGATTATCGTTCTTATTAATAATTATTCTAATTTGTGAAATGAATAGCACATCTTAGATGAGAATCTTTTTTGTTATACCCTTTACGTGTTATAATTACTCGAGTGCAAATTGGAGGAGGAAACGCATGAGACAATGGACTGCAACCCACATGGCTAAGTTAGCAAGGAAAGCAAGTATAGCTGTAGGTAAAAAGGGTACAGACTTGCCGGGACAGATTGCAAGACGTGTGGATCATAATATTTTAAGAAAATTAGCTAAACAAGTAGATGACATTGTTTTTATTAGTGGGACTAATGGTAAAACGACTACATCTAACTTAATTGGACATACTTTAAAGAAAAATCAAATAAACATTATTCACAATAATGAAGGGGCAAATATGGCAGCAGGGATAACTTCTGCTTTCATTATGCAAAGCTCTAAGGATACTAATATTGCGATAATTGAAATAGATGAAGGATCTATACCACGTGTTTTAAACGAAATTACACCCTCTATGATGGTGTTTACAAATTTCTTTAGAGATCAAATGGATCGATTTGGTGAAATCGATATTATGGTTGATAATATTGCAAAATCAATAAGTAACAAAGGGATAAAATTATTATTAAATGCAGATGATCCGTTTGTGAGTCGTTTGAAAATTGCAAGTCATTCCATTGTGTATTACGGAATGAAAAAATTTGCACATGAATTTGAACAAAGTACAATGAATGAAAGTAAATATTGTCCTAATTGTGGACGATTATTGCAATATGACTATATACATTATAATCAAATTGGACATTATCACTGTGAGTGTGGATTTAAACGAGAAGTACCTACATATGAAGTCTCATCATTTGAAGCTTCACCATTCTTAAAAATGATAATAAACCAAAGTGAGTTTAATATGAAAATTGCAGGAGATTTTAATTCT
The DNA here is from genome assembly GCF_052976705.1 of Staphylococcus sp. MSU001. Classification (NCBI taxonomy): domain Bacteria; kingdom Bacillati; phylum Bacillota; class Bacilli; order Caryophanales; family Staphylococcaceae; genus Staphylococcus; species Staphylococcus sp. MSU001. The sequence continues at coordinate 29,558 of NZ_JBRIKK010000007.1, read as the reverse complement.
TATAATGCAATAGCAGCTTATACCGTATTAAGAGAATTGGGATTAAATGATGATGCAATACGCAAAGGTTTTGAAACATATACGTCTGATAATGGTCGAATGCAGTATTTTTCAAAAAATAAGAAGGAAGCTATGATTAATCTAGCAAAAAATCCAGCTGGAATGAATGCAAGCCTATCAGTAGGCGAACAAATTGATGAAAAAAAAGTTTATGTTATTAGTCTTAATGACAACGCGGCAGATGGTCGAGATATTTCATGGATATACGATGCTGACTTTGAAAAGCTGGCTACCCAAGATATCGAAGCTATCATTGTAAGCGGTACACGTGCTGAGGAACTACAATTACGTCTCAAACTTGCTGAAGTTGAAGTGCCTATTAAGGTTGAAAAGGATATCTACAAAGCGACTGCATTAACTATGAAATACAGTTCATTTACGGTAGCAATTCCAAACTATACATCATTAACACCAATGCTTGAACAACTTAATCGCTCATTTGAAGGAGGGCAATCGTAAGATGAATGAACTAACGGTTTATCATTTCATGTCAGATAAGCTTAATTTATACAGTGATATTGGTAATATCATGGCATTAAAACAAAGAGCTAAAAAAAGAAATATTAAGATAAATGTTAAAGAAATCAATGAGACTGAAGGAGTCACATTTGATGATTGCGATATTTTCTTCATTGGTGGTGGGAGTGATAGGGAACAAGCGCTTGCCACAAAGGAATTAAGTAAGATTAAAACGTCGTTAAAAAATGCAATTGAAGATGGTATGCCTGGGTTAACTATATGCGGTGGTTATCAATTTTTAGGTCATAAGTATATTACTCCTGATGGTACCGAGTTAGAAGGATTGGGTGTTCTTGATTTCTATACCGAGTCTAAAAAAGAACGCTTAACTGGAGATATCATTATAGAGAGTGATACTTTTGGCACGATTGTTGGATTTGAAAATCATGGTGGTAGAACATATCATTCGTATGGAACATTAGGTCGAGTAACGTATGGTTATGGTAATAATGATAACGATCGAAAAGAAGGTATACACTATAAAAATCTATTAGGTTCTTATCTTCACGGCCCAATTTTACCAAAAAATCATGAAATAACTGATTATCTACTTGAGAAAGCATGTGAAAGAAAAGGGATACTATTTGAGCCTAAAAAGATTGATAACACCGAGGAAGAAGCTGCTAAGCAAGTTCTGATTAAACGTGCAAAAGAAAATAAAAAATAACTCAATACAACTTAATTTTTAATAATGATTGTTAATCATGACGATAATTGATTATTAGTATAAAGACTTATCATATTAATGCCTCTAGAACATCAATGCATGTTCTAGAGGCATTTTAACGTACTAGAAGCCAATGACTGAATTGTAAATAACTTATGACGATGTTAATTAACAAAAGGTCAGGAACGAAGTGATGAGCATTTCCTTCTAAAACACTAAAGAAAATGTGGAAAGTGGGATGTGTTGAGATGAAAAAAAACAATTTCTTCTATATGAATACGTAGCACCTTTTGATAAACATTTAGGAAACGTTAATGTTCATTGACCTTGAAACATAGACACTCAAGTGCTAATTTCTATTATCTACGAAAAAAACACTTTGAAACATATAATTGTTGTTAAACTGTAATTGAACCATACAATAAATATAGGAGTGAAAATATGAAGATTTTTAAATTGACGTCATTGACTCTAGCTGCTTTAACGTTAGCCTTTCCGTTTTCACATGTCGCACAAGCACATACTTACTTAGAAAAGCATCATCAAACAAACGAAACCAAACAATCTCATAGCTTTTCTTTAGAAGGTGAGGCTGGTAAAAATCCAACATTTTTAACTCAACCTCAATTTATTACTTCTCTAGATAATGGTCATTTAAATATTAATGGTTATCAGATTCAACAAGATGATACTAATGATATTGAATACAAAAAGATTTATGATCAAGAAATCAGAGCTACAAGCAATCATACAGCGATAAGTGTACGTTTCAGTATTAATAATCAATCACTATCATTTGAAAGTATGAAAGATGCATACCCAAAAGAGAGATTGAATCATATTCCACATACAAGCAGTGATTCACAATATCCAGAAGACGGTATATATGTCTATCATGGTAAAATGATTAAATTACAATACAAAGTGACACAAGGATTTGTTACGAGCGTGACGATAGGTGAAGGTGTAGACGAATAGTTTGCCAAACATTCAAATTTAAAGCGTTAACGAGATTTATGCGTATATTTATATGTATCAAGAAAGCCGTAGATAAACTTTGTTCTACGGCTTTGTATCATATTTAATTATTTTTTGAATAGGTAATAAAGTAATTATTTTTAACGTCATATTATTTTGCATAACGTGAATCTAAAATTTTGTATATGAGTAGAATTTCATATATGAGTGTACTTTTCATTTGATTTTGGTCAAACTCATCCATCTGTTTAACAGAAGACTTTAATGTTGCAATAGATTCTTTTTGACGTGTAAAGCTTCCTTTTTGAATGATGCCATTAATACTATTACTAATATTAATCAATGCTATCTTCTCATTAGCATCAAAAGCAATAGACGTATGTTTGGGTAAATAAATAATGTTAGATAAATGTGAAATAAATAAACGGTTGTTATAAGCGCGATTTGTAAGGCGATTTAATAATTTCCAATTATCTTCATTTTTATGATAATGAAGTTCATCTCTTTGATAACTCATTAATGTTTCAGCTTTTTGAGCAATTATGTTTAATTTTGATAATTCTTTACTAGTCTTCTCTGAGCTGAATTTTCCTAATAATAACTCATTACAGCGTACATAAAATAAATTATACATTTTTTTCTCACTAAGGGCTAATTGCTCTTCAAGTTGATGATAATACTTAGGTGGTAAGATGATAAAATTGACTAATCCAGCCGTAACAAGCCCTATAAGAGCTGTAAGTAACCGTGAAAAGAAATTGAATACATATGCTTCATGTATACCTGGAATCATCGCAACGGAAGTTAATACTGCAACAGTTGTTCCTACCTGTAAATTAAGTTTAGTGCAAATCAAAATGGTAAATGTAGCACTTAAAGCATAACTTAACGGCGATTGATCACCGAAGACATATGTAAAGACAACAGCAAATAACGCACCGATAACTGTTGCTGGTAGCCTTTTATACCCCTTTTTTAATGATGCTTTAGCAGTAGGTTCAATTGTAACAATTGCAGTAAGTATGGCAAAAATTGGAGTGAGGTTTAACAACATACAAAATAAAGACGTAAAAAAAGTAGCCAAACCAGTTTTAATAGTTCGCGCTCCAATTATATGTCTATACCATTTATCATTCATATCATACTGACTCCTCTTAAGAAAAGGAAATTCGAAAAGACTTTACTTTAGACAAATTTTCTTTCTTTGAAAATTAATTTAACTATTACGAATCGTTATACATTCATATTTAGTATATCAAAAAATTTTTGCTATAATAAGATGTAATATAATTTATAAAGGAACGGGATAAAATGATTGTTAAAACTGATGAAGAATTACAAGCGTTAAAAGAAATAGGTTACATTTGTGCAAAAGTCAGAGATACTATGAAAGAAGCTACTCAACCTGGAGTGACTACCCGTGAATTAGATCACATTGCCAAAGATTTATTTGAAGAGCATGGAGCGATTTCAGCGCCTATTCATGATGAAAACTTCCCAGGTCAAACTTGCATTAGTGTTAACGAAGAGGTCGCACATGGAATCCCTGGTAAACGAGTAATTCGTGAAGGTGACCTAGTTAATATTGACGTATCAGCTTTAAAAAATGGGTACTATGCTGATACTGGTATTTCATTTGTTGTAGGGAAATCAGATCAACCTCTTAAGCAAAAGGTCTGTGACGTAGCCACAATGGCTTTTGAAAATGCTATGAAAAAGGTGAAACCAGGTACAAAATTGAGTAATATTGGAAAAGCTGTTCATGCAACGGCACGACAAAATGACTTGACTGTGATTAAGAATTTAACTGGACATGGTGTTGGACAATCACTTCATGAGGCACCTAATCATGTCATGAATTATTTTGATCCTAAAGATAAAACATTATTAAAAGAAGGGCAAGTCATTGCAGTAGAACCATTCATATCAACACATGCTACATTTGTAACTGAAGGTAAAAATGAATGGGCATTTGAAACTAAGGATAAAAGTTATGTCGCCCAAATTGAACACACGGTTATAGTAACTAAAGATGGTCCGTTACTTACAACTAAGATTGATGATTAATTAAATATTAGTAATTCAAATTAGAATTTAAGATTATGATTTACTTTTTTCATATCTCGTCAGACTAAAGTATGAAGCGTATATGGTTCCGAAGCCTATTTCATTAGGTTTCGGAATTGTTTTATAATAAAGCTTAATCAGTGACGAGGTGATATCATTGAATATTTTAGATTCATATTTACAACAATTTATAAAACGTATTACTAAAAAAAATATCAATGACTATAAAATGTCATTAGATAAGCAAATTAAAAATATTGATACTTATATTAATTATTTAAGAGAAAAAAGATTACAACTAAAGAAGTTAATTGACACCCTCACGCTCTCATTAGAAAATAAATATATAGATTTAGTAAACAATCAAGCAATCTATTGTGCTGAAGAAATACATGATAATGATATTGATATGATTAAATCACAATTAAATGATGCTGAGTCTTATTATGCGAGAATTGAAGCGGATATAAATTTACAATCTAGAATGAAAATAACTACTGAAGAAGCATTCCACTTTATATATCATATGAGTGCTGTAGCATAGAAAGGTGGCGAAATATGACACGCAAATATATATCAACTGAAATGTTGATTATTTTTACTGCTTTAATGATTATTGCCAATTTTTATTATATATTTTTTGAGAAAATTGGTTTTTTACTAGTACTCCTATTAGGATGTGTACTTGTATATGTAGGATATGTGTATTTTCATAAAGTTAGAGGTCTATTATCTTTTTGGATAGGAACTTTATTAATTGCTTTTACACTTTTGTCTAATAAGTATACGATTATTATTCTATTTGTCTTTTTAATTGTAGTCATCATACGTTACTTGGTTTATAAGTTTAGACCTTTAAAAGTGATTGCTACAGATGAAGACATCACATCACCCATTTTCATTAAACAAAAATGGTTTGGTGAACAACATACACCAGTGTATGTATATAAATGGGAAGACGTACAAATTCAACACGGTATAGGAGACATACACATTGACATGACAAAAGCAGCAAATATTAAGGAAACAAATACCATAGTTGTGCGTCATATTTTAGGTAAAGTACAAGTAGTTGTACCTCTTAATTATAATATAAATTTACATGCGACTCTCTTCTACGGTACTGCTTATGTGAATGATAAATCTTATAAGATTGAGAATAACCATGTTCAAATTGAAGAAAAAACGAAAGATGATAATTATACTGTTAATGTTTACGTTTCATCATTCATTGGAGACGTAGAGGTGATTTACAGATGAATCACTACATAAGAGCTATAGGCTCAATGCTTATATTAGTATATAGTATGCTTATTGCTTTTTTATTTATTGATAAAGTGTTTGTAAATATTATCTTTTTTCAAGGGATGTTTTATACACAAATATTTGGAATACCTGTTTTTCTATTTTTAAATTTATTAATAGTTTTTTTATGTATTATAGTTGGATCTGTTTTAGCTTATAAAATTAATCAACAAAATGATTGGATTATTTCCCAAATAGAAAGATCAATAGAAGGACAAACAGTGGGTATCAATGATCAAAATATCGAATTATATACAGAAACGATAGATATTTATCATACACTAGTTCCATTAAATCAAGAATTACATCGACTTAGAATGAAGACTCAGAATTTAACTAATGAAAACTACAATATTAATGATGTAAAAGTCAAAAAGATTATCGAAGATGAGCGACAGCGACTTGCTAGGGAATTGCATGATTCTGTTAGCCAACAATTATTTGCTGCGAGCATGATGCTATCGGCAATAAAAGAGTCGAAATTAGAACCACCTTTAAATCAACAGATACCAATTCTTGAAAAAATGGTTCAAGACTCACAACTTGAAATGAGAGCTTTGTTGTTACATTTAAGACCGATAGGTTTAAAAGATAAGTCTCTAGGTGAAGGTATTAAAGATTTAGTCATCGATTTACAAAAGAAAGTACCAATGAAAGTTTTGCATGAAATTCAAGATTTTGAAGTGCCAAAAGGTATTGAAGATCATTTGTTCAGAATTACACAAGAAGCTATTTCAAATACATTGAGACATTCAAATGGTACGAAAGTAACTGTGGAATTATTTAATCAAGAGGATTATCTTTTACTAAGAATTCAAGATAATGGAAAAGGATTTAATGTAGATGAAAAATTTGAACAAAGTTATGGTTTAAAAAATATGCGAGAACGAGCGTTAGAAATTGGTGCGACGTTTCATATTGTATCTTTACCTGATTCAGGTACACGAATTGAAGTTAAGGCACCATTGAATAAGGAGGAGAATTCAAGTGGCGATTAAAGTTTTATTTGTTGATGATCATGAAATGGTAAGAATCGGTATTTCAAGCTATCTTTCAACACAAGAAGATATAGAAGTAGTAGGTGAGGGTGCTTCTGGTAAGGAGGCTATCACTAAAGCGCATGAGCTAAAACCAGATTTAATATTAATGGATTTACTTATGGACGATATGGATGGTGTAGAAGCTACTACTGAAATAAAAAAAGATTTACCTCAAATTAAAGTAGTCATGTTAACAAGCTTTATAGAAGATAAAGAAGTTTATCGTGCACTTGATTCTGGAGTAGATAGTTATATTTTAAAGACAACAAGTGCAAGTGATATAGCTGACGCTGTGCGTAAAACGTATGAAGGTGAATCAGTATTTGAACCAGAAGTGTTAGTAAAAATGCGCAACCGTATGAAAAAACGTGCCGAGCTTTATGAAATGTTAACAGAAAGAGAAATGGAGATCTTATTACTTATAGCTAAAGGATACTCTAACCAAGAGATTGCAAGCGCCTCTCATATCACCATCAAAACAGTAAAAACTCATGTAAGTAACATACTGAGTAAATTAGAAGTACAAGATCGAACACAAGCAGTAATCTATGCGTTTCAGCATAATTTAATTCAATAAATTATTAAAGGCGAAAGTAACGGTGCATCTACCGATACTTTCGCCTTTCGATATTATCAGTCGGTTGTGTGATGTTCTTCTTTAGATTGATGATTGATATTATAAGTATCATCTTCATTAGAAATATCTACATCTTTATTATCTTTGTAGTATTCATAAGTCGTATTTTCGTTATAATGATTTTCATTGTTATCATCATGTTTAATAGCGGCTTCTTCAGGTGTGTGACCAGCTATGACTTTTCTTTGGTGAATAATTGCATTGATTTCAGCACCGATAATAATAATAAAGCTTGTGATATACAACCATAAGAATAAAATGATAATACCAGCTAAACTTCCGTATGTTTTCGAATAGTTACTAAAGTTTGAAATATAGTAACCGAATGCAAACGACCCTAGTAACCAAATAATGGAAGTGAAAATAGCGCCAGGAATAACGGAACGTAATTTTGTTTTAACATTAGGTGCAACTGAATAAAGTACAGTAAATATGATGAAAATAATAATCAATGGAATAACAATTCGTACTAAATTAAAAATCCATTCAATTTGATTATCAATACCTAGTGGTCCAAATAAAAATTTATTAATGACTGGACCTAGTGTAATAAGTACAACAGCAACAACAAATACTGCACCTAAAACAAGTGTGTATAGTATACTTAATAATTTAACTACTATACCGTTTCGAGAATCTTCAACGTCATAAGCAACATTAAATGAGTTAATGATAGCGGACATTCCATTTGATGCTGACCAAATAGCTAAAATTAACCCAACTGACAAAATACCTCCACTGGCAGTGTCAGAAATATCTTTAACAATTCCGCCAACGATACTAGCTGTTTCTTGATCAGGGACATATTGACTTACTTTTTGATTAATCTGATTAGCATCAATCGTGATGAATTGACCAAGTAGCGTAAGTAAAAAAATTAGCATTGGGAAAAGTGCTAATACAAAATGATACGTCATCTGTGCTGCTAAACCTGCAGCGTCATCTTTACCTATCCTATAAATAAGGTAGGAAAAGAAATTAGAGTTTTCGGTGTATTTTGCTGGTTTATTCAGCCGAGAAACAAAAAATACTTGATTCTTTTTTTTAGGTTTCTTCGATTGGAATTCTTGCGGTTCTATATATGTACGGTCAACTTCTATTTTTTTATTCTTTTTATACTCTTTATCTTCTATTGAATTAAGATATTTAGAAGTTGTTTTCTCTTTTTTTGACATAACAATCTCCTTCGCTTTTTAAGTTTTACATTTAAACTTGTATTCCCATATTTGCGGTATAGTAAAACAAAAATGGTTTTATTTATATATGATAAATCCAATACCCTTTAAAAAGTAATGTATTTTTAACACTCAATGATTATTTTGGCCTAAATTAAATAGAAAGGCAATAGTTTTTGAATATTGATTTATAGTTTTAAACACGAGTTAAAGTATTAAACAAGGGCGAGTCAAAGTTTAACAATCAATGTAGAGTTTATAATCAACAAAGATAAAAAGAGTGGAGCAAAATTCATCTAGAATGAATTCCGTTCCACTTCATAGTCATTGAATATCATAAACTTATATGCCTACATTTTCCAATTGAAGTCCTACTTTCTCAGAAAATGCTACGTATTTAAAAGTTTATTTACCTAAGCGTTGATTTTTACGATTTACAAAAGTTTCTTTAGCATCTTTAATTGAACGTTCTAATTCAGGATTATTGCGACGTATTTCTTCTAATGTATCCTTCCAATACATTACTTCATCTTTGATGCTACTTATTTTTGAAGGTTTACGTGTACGATTTCCTTCTTTGATGTCTTTGAATGATTGTTTTAAAGAATGACGTGTAGATTTATCAGCAAGAGCAGCCGCGCCACCAATTACGGCACCAATTAAAATACCAGGTACTAATTTATTTTCCATAGTTGAATTACCTCTCTTTCAAATTTGCATCTTTTACGATGTAGTCAATTAAATTATCACAAGATGATTGCACCATCTCGAAAACACCTTCAAAATTATTAGTGTAGTATGGATCTGGTACATCACTCTCTTCCATGTTACTAAATTCTAGCAATTTGAACAATTGTCCTTGTAAATTTGGATTGATTTGTTTGATATTGTCTACGTTACTTTGGTCCATAGCAATAATATAGTCAAAATCATCATCAGGTTCGAAAAGTTCGCTCACCATACCATCATAAGGAATATGGTACTTCTGTAGAATTTTTTGTGTTCCATTATGTGGAGGTTCGCCTAAATTCCAACGTCCTGTACCTCTAGAATGAACTTTTATATCTGAAATGCCTCTTTCTTGTAGTCTTTGCCTCATGATAGCTTCAGCCATTGGAGAACGACATATATTACCTAGACATACAAATGCTACATGTATCATAAGTATTCACTCCAAACTATGTATTTATATGCCCATTTTATATACTATCTAAACAATAAGAAAGTACTTAACCTCAAATTCTATCAAAGTTTAACAAAATATGATATTTTGATAGAATATTGAACTAAAGAGGTGAATTAAATGTCATTATCTAATGAAGAAATGATTTCTAATATTAGACAAAAATTAAATATTGTAAATCAAGCATTACTTAATCCGGAAAAATTTAAATCAACACCTCATCAAGACATAAGCGAAATATATGAATTCGTAATGTCTAAAGATTCATTCTCGCCTAGTGAGGTTACGGCCATTGCGGACCATTTAGGACAACTTAGACAAGATATGGAGGATTAATATGACGAGTTATCATAATAAGTTAAAACAATATGCAGAATTATTAGTAAGAGTGGGAATGAATGTACAGCCACATCAACCAGTATTTATACGTTCATCTGTCGAAGCTTTAGAATTAACTCATTTAATCGTCGAGGAAGCATATAAAGCAGGGGCAGAAGATGTTCGAGTGAGTTACACAGACCCGAGATTAAAAAGATTAAAATTTGAAAACGAATCAGTTGAACACTTTGAAAACCAAGAACTCAAACAATATGATATTGAAGAGCGTCTTGATTATGTTAATCGTGGTGCAGCGAACTTGGCACTCATTGCTGAAGATCCAGAGCTATTAAGTGGAATAGACGCGCATAAGTTAAAAGCGTATCAAACTGTATACTCAAAAGGATTTAAACCATATATGGAAGCAAGTCAAAAAAACCAGTTTCCATGGGTAGTGGCTGCTTTTCCTACGCGAGATTGGGCACATCGTGTCTATCCTGAGTTGGATGTTGAATCGGCATATATTAAATTCATTGATGAAGTATTTGATATTGTTCGTGTAGATGGACAAAATCCAATTGAAAATTGGGAAAAACATGTTAAAGATTTAAGTGTTCACGCTAAACGATTACAAGAGAAAAACTATCAAGCTTTACATTACATATCAGAAGGCACGGATTTAATAGTAGGGTTACCTGAAGGACACATATGGGAAGATGCAACAAGTTATGTAAATGGGGACGGTCAACCTTTTATTGCTAATATCCCTACAGAAGAAGTTTTTACAGCTCCAGATAGAAACAATGTTAATGGATATGTAACAAACAAATTACCTTTAAATCTTAATGGTAACATTATAGACGGGTTTACATTGACTTTTAAAGATGGTGTGATAGTTGATGTCAAAGCAGAAAAAGGTGAGAAATTACTTAAAGATTTGATTGCAACTGATGAAGGTGCATGTAGATTAGGGGAAGTAGCACTAGTGCCCGACGATTCACCAATATCAAACCGACGCACAATATTCTATAACACTCTTTTTGATGAAAATGCATCATGCCACCTAGCTATTGGGTCAGCTTATAGTTTTAATATCAAAGGTGGTACTGAAATGACTACAGAAGAAAAAATTACAAATGGACTTAATGATTCCAATATTCATGAAGATTTCATGATTGGTAGTCCTGATTTAACAATTTATGGGATATTGCAAGATGAAACAAAAGAATTAGTTTTTAAAAATGGAAATTGGGCTAAATAGTATAAGTGGAATAAACAATCAATTTATTGAAATGAATTGGGAGTTTGTTTAAATATTATAAATTGGGGAGATTATGATTTATGGCTAACACAAATAGAAAAAGCAAAAAAATGTCAGATGCTAAATGCGTCAAAACAAGACAGGTATATCCACAAGATACCAATCATCATCACACAATGTTCGGTGGAACTTTAATGGCAAATATAGATGAAATAGCTGCTATTACTGCTATGAAGCACGCTGGGAACCCAGTTGTTACTGCATCAACAGATTCTGTTGACTTTTTAAGACCTATTACAACAGGAGATATTTTATCATATGAAGCAATGGTTTCTTATGCTGGAACAAGTTCGATGGAGATATGTGTTCAAATTGTTATTGATGATGTTTATAAGAACGAGCGCCATTTGGCTGCTTTAAGTTTTTTAACTTTTGTAGCATTAGATAGTGATGGAAAGCCAACATCAGTACCTGATGTTGAACCTGAAACATCTGTAGAAAAATGGTTCCATGAAACTGCACCACAACGTGTTGCTAGACGTAAAGAACGTCGTAAAGAAAGTATAGATACAATTGAATATTTATCTAGAGTTAGACATATCGAAAAGTAAGAATTTAGTAATTAATTTAAATGATAAGATAATATAAGTTTAACAATAAAGTTTTCTTTTTTAATAAAACAGTAACCACCCTATGATTGTTAAAAACAACATAGAGTGGTTACTGTTTGTTTATACCAAAATTTGTTACGAAAATATTTGATATTGATGCATTTTTTGTTCTTTTTTCTTGAAATCAGTATTTGGGTAATACATATTTTTAACTAAAACATTTGGACCAAGACAGTGATATTCTGCACAATGACAATTTAAAGATTGTGCAAGATCAGTGTTTAACCACTGGTTGAATACATCTGTCAATTTATCCTTTTGTATATTAGATATTGTACCATTTTCATCACCAAAGTCAGTCACAATAACATCGCCAGTAAATACATTAACATTCAAACGGCTACGACCATCAGGGTCATTTCTCATTGTAACATTCTTTGATTTTCTTAAACGTTGCAATAAATGTTGATCATATTCATCATTTAAACAAGGATAGATAGGTAGAGTACCAAACAACATCCATGTGTTTTCATCACGTATATCTAATAAATGATGAATAGCTTCTTTCATTTCTTTAAGAGATAATACATTTAATTGACTGGCAAAATCAGATGGATACATTGGGTGAATCTCATGACGGCTACATTTCATGTCATTTACCACTTCGTTATGTATTTTATTTAGATAAGGGACTGTGCTTTGATTAAGCATTGTTTCTGCCGAAACGAACATGCCTTGGTCTGATAAAGTGCTGGAATTTTCAAGCATTTGCTCATATAATTTCAACTTGGCTTTTAGAGGAGGTTGTTTTCTCATTGCACCAAAGCCAACATCAGTAAACTCTTGAATGGTTCCCCAATTATGTGAAATGTGCATAACATCTATGTATTCTGCAATATCTAAATACCGGTCTTGAGGTAAAGTTAAATTTGAATTCATTTGAACATAAATACCACGATGTTTGGCATACTTAAGTAGAGGCTTAACGACGTTTTTGATTGATTTTTTGGAAAACATGGGTTCTCCACCTGTAATAGACAATGTTCTTAAGTTAGGTATCTCGTCCAAACGTCGATAGATGATATCCATTGGAAGAGGATCAGGATCTTTAGTTTGTAAAGTGTAACCAACTGCACAATGACTGCAACGCATATTACATAAATTTGTAGTTGTAAATTCTATATTACTCAATGTTAATTGGTTATGTTCTAAAATATCATTGTATGCTTCCCATGGGTCATTGTTGATAGAAATAGGGGATTTGTTTGATATTATCATAATTTATTACTCCTAAAATTAAAAAATTTCCATCTACTTTGTTTTGATTATGTGCAAAATGTACAATGAATATTATTATGATTATATCGCTTTTTGTCAAATTCTGTTAGGATAATATTATCGTAGTAAATACAAGTAAAAAGGAGTTCCAATATTTAATGAGTGAACAGCAAACGATTGATCAAATTAAAACACGATTAAACAAATTTATTGAAGACATTGATCACGTAAATCCGGATGAGGTACGTGTAGAAGATATTGATGAGTGGATTGGTTTACTTGATCAGTTGGAAGAAAAAGTGAAACAAGTTTCAAAATAATTATTTAGGAAGTCTAGGACATCAATCACAATCCTAGACTTTCTTAACGTATAACCACTGAATAATTAAAACATAAAAGTTTTCCATATAATTTAGTATTGGGGTCCCAACAAAGAGAATTTCAGAGAGAAATTCAACAAGCAAAGCAAGTTGGGGTTGGAGAATGACAATGTAATAATACTAATAAGTTTAGCTCTTTTTTAATTTGGAAAATTTAGCAATAGATGTTTAACACCCTATTTTTTTGTCTATACTATATTTAGATTGAAAAACAGATAAATGAAAGGTGATGTCAAATTATGACAAAAAAAGTAGCAATTATTCTAGCAGATGAATTTGAAGATATAGAATTAACAAGTCCTAAAGAAGCATTAGAAAATGCTGGATTTGAAACAGAAGTGATTGGTGATACAGCTAACCATGAAGTTGTTGGTAAGCACGGTGAGAAAGTCACTGTTGATGTTAGCATTGCTGATGCCAAACCAGAAGACTATGATGCATTATTAATTCCTGGTGGATTTTCACCTGACCACTTACGTGGTGATGAAGAAGGTCGCTATGGTACTTTTGCTAAGTATTTCACTAAAAATGATGTTCCAACATTTGCAATTTGTCACGGTCCATTAGTATTAGTTGATACTGACGATTTAAAAGGACGTACAATTACGGGTGTTATTAACGTACGCAAAGATTTATCAAATGCTGGTGCGAATGTTGTAGATGAATCAGTAGTGGTAGACAACAACATTGTAACAAGTCGTGTACCTGATGATTTAGATGACTTCAATAGAGAAATTGTAAAAAAATTAGAAGCATAAATCGTAATTTATAATGAGCTAATCTGCACTCATTATTTTGATTTTAAATTATTGATTAAGACTGTTGTTAAAGTCTTTGACTTTCTCAACAGTCTCTTTTTTATGGCATTAAATATATGATTAAAAACTGAATTTTGACAGCTAAATGATATCTTGGAAATGTCAACTTGAGTATAAATGAATAAATTATACTTTTGACTTTACTTAAGTCTTAGAACTATTGCTACACCTTGGGACTGATTTTTTAACTTAACTATAGCTAAACGGTTAAACAATTGGTAAACTCACTTTAAAAGGGTGAGTTTGAGAAAAGGAGAAAACCCATGAAAAGAAGCGATAAATATACGGCTGATTATATTGAACAACGTTATGAGTCTCAACGACCTCATTACAATACGTATTATCAACCAATAGGGAAACCACCGAAAAAGAAAAAAAGTAAAAAAATTTTCTTAAAAGCAATTATCACTATATTAATTTTATTGATTATATTTTTTGGTGTCATGTACTTTATTTCTTCAAGAGCAAATGTAGATGATTTAAAATCAATAGAAAATAAAAGTGATTTTGTTGCTACCGAAAATATGCCTAACTATGTAAAAGGCGCATTTATTTCAATAGAGGATGAGCGTTTCTATAAACATCATGGCTTTGATATAAAAGGAACGACAAGGGCATTGTTTTCAACTATTAGCGATAGAGATGTGCAAGGTGGAAGTACAATTACGCAACAAGTTGTAAAGAATTATTATTACGATAATGAACGATCCTTTACAAGAAAAATCAAAGAATTGTTTGTAGCGCGTAAAGTTGAAAAGCAATACAGTAAAAATCAAATTTTAAGTTTTTATATGAATAATATTTATTATGGTGATAATCAATATACTGTAGAAGGTGCTGCAAATCATTATTTTGGTGTAACGGTAGATAAAAACAATTCAAATATGAGTCAGATTAGTGTGTTACAAAGTGCCATATTAGCAAGCAAAGTAAATGCGCCAAGTGTGTATGACGTAAATGATATGTCGAATAATTACATCAATAGAGTTAAAACCAATTTAGAGAAAATGAAACAACAAAATTTTATTAGTGAATCACAATATCAAGAAGCTATGTCTCAACTTGGAAATTAAACGACAAACAAATAAAGATGATATAAATATATTGGTATTAGTTTATAGAAGCAATACTTTTATTAACTATTTAATGATGATGTTGTGTCAATCTTTTAAAACATTTTGAGTCGATAGCTAAATAAATTTGAAGGAGTAGGACAGGATGAAATCTGTTTTACTTCTTTTTTATTGCATAAAGTAAATATATAAAATTCAAAGTCTTTTATGAAACATCTAATGATGTGTAATAATATATGTAAGAAAAAACGTTTGAATATAGAAGTAGGGATAGTAAAATGCCAAAGGTAACTAAAATAGAAGTACAAAAAAAGAATAAAGAACGCTTTAATCTCTTTTTAGATGGAGAATTTGAAATGGGAATAGATATTGATACACTAGTTAAATTTAACTTAAAAAAAGATCAAATACTTGAACCGTCAGATATGCAGAACATTCAAGAATATGATCACTACCGTCGAGGTGTTAATCTCGCAATTCAATACTTGTCTTATAAGAAACGTACTGAAAGAGAAGTTATACAGTATTTAGAAAAAAACGATATTCAAAGTAATGCTATTCAAGATGTCATTGACTATTGCTATAAGGAAAAGTTTATTGATCATGAAGATTACGCAGAAAGTTTAAAAAATACCATGATACATACTACAGATAAAGGGCCAGAAATATATAGACAAAAACTCTACCAATTAGGTATTGAAGTTACGATTATTGAAAAATATGTCAAAGCATATGAACAACAACAACCATTAGATGACGTTATTAAAGTTGGTAAAAAAGTGATGAAGTCTAAAAAAGGCCCTGAAGCAAAGGTAAAGCAAAAAGTAACACAGTCACTTCTCCAAAAAGGATATAATCTTGAAACGATTCAACTAGTTATGAATGAAATAGATTTTTCTCAAGACGAAGAAACATTAGACCATTTATTGCAACGTGATTTAGAGAAAGTCTATAATAAAAATTGTAAAAAATATGACAGTGATAAAAGTGTTATTAAAACCATAGAGGCACTTATGAGAAAAGGCTATAATTATGATAAAATTAAATCTAAATTAGAAGAAAGTGGTATATCGTATGAATAAAAAGAAAATGAGTGAAATGTCCGAGCAAGAACTTAGACATGAAATACAATTATTTAAAGAAAAAATGCGTAAAGCAGAGATGAATGGCATTATGAATGAATATGATGTTTATCAAAGTAAAGTGATTATAGCAGAAAGCTATCTAGTGGATCGCAATAAAATTGAACCTGGAAAAATCTATAAACTCAATGATGGTAGTAAACAGTACTTTAAAGTAGAACGACTCAAGGGTGTATTTGCATGGGGGTTTAGAATAAACAGTAGTGAACCTGAGGAAGGTCTACCATTAGCATTATTAAAATTTTAGAAGGATGTATAATTGATGGGAAGCTCAATAGTTTTAAAATTACTCAAGGTAACACATTACTATAGAAATCATAGTTCAAAAAAATGGTATCGACCATTGGGTTATGATGCCGAGGACATCAACCTAAATAATATTTCTTTGCACATTTATCAAGGTGAAGCATTAGGTATAATCGGTGAACCTGGATCTTCTAAAACTTTGATTGGTCGAATTTTAAGTGGTTCAGTGAAACCTGATAAAGGTAAGGTTGTTCGAACTAAAAACTTGTATTTCGGTGATATTGATGATCGAAAGATTAATAATTTAACTGTGAGCCAATATGTGAGCGAACTCGTACAACTTTTTCCTTATGAAGTAACTGAGCATAAAGTTGAACAAATTATTCATTGGGCACATTTAGGTGATCACATAGAGGAAAAGGTTTCTAATTTAAGCGAAAAATCATACGCACAACTTTTACTTAGTATTGCACGTTCTTCAAAAAACGATATTATCATCTTAAATCACGTTTTATCACATTTAGATGAAACATTTATAGAAAGAGCTTCCATTTTATCAACAGATTATATTGAAGCAAATAAAACTCTAGTCTTAATCGATAATGATATAGAAAAGATAAGTAAAACAAGCAACTACATAACATGGATATCACATGGCCAGATACGCAAGGAAGGTTCTCTAAATCAGGTGTTACCAACTTTTAGAGAACATGAAAAAGATCGTAATAGTTTAAAATCAGAAATGGAAATTGAGAACTTTGATTATGATTGGAAGAAGAATCGATCTCGGATTCCTGAAATGACTTATAATTTCAAAAGAATAGAACGTTATAATCATGCTAAGCCACCAAAATTTCTAGTGAGATTTTGGACATTATTTGTCAGCTTTTTGATGGGGCTTGTTTTAATGACTGTACTTTTCTTTAATAACTTAGGTATGGTCAAACTAGGGAATATTAATACTCAAGCATCCATACAGAATCAGAATAAAGATACTTACGAAGAAAAACTTGCATATGGATTAGCATTAGATGGATCAGTTACTTTAAACGGGTCTAAAAATTTAAAAGTACCTAAGTATAGTTTAATTACAATTACGGGTGAAAATAACAAAAGGTACCGCGTCGAATTGAATCAAAGGACATATAGTATTAGTAAAAATCAAGTGTTTTATTTCAATCCAGCTGGGTTATACGAATCTCATACTTTTAAGAAATTATCACCTTATATAAAATCAAATTATAGTACTTACGTAGAGTACTTTAACAGTCACTTACATCAAAAACATGATAAAGTAACAGAAACGCTTAGACCTGATAAAGATAAACAGTATGTTGTACCGATCACGCAACAACCTATAAAAATGATATTTGGTGATAATGATAAACTGTCTGGATTTGTTATTCCAATGACAAATAAAACGGAATTGAAAAAAACATTTAATATCACGAAGGATGTATGGATTACAAAAAATGGAAGCGGTTATTTTATCGCTGACATGAAAGAAGAAAAATGGATTTATATTGAATTGTAGGTGTGAAAATGATAGATAATTTAATTGTATATATTAAAAACTTACCACATCTTTTTAGTTTTTGTACTCAAAGGCTTAAGCAAACATGGAAGTGGTTTGCAATTAGCCTAATTATAGGACTAGTAATTATTCTAGCATTAGAAGGATTTTTTAATTTTAACCATACTACTGATATTGTTCAAGTGCGTTGGTTATTCAGAATTTCATCACTCATCATATTCAGCATAATTATACAATCTATTTATATAGCTTATAAGTACTATATCAGAGATTTCGTTGTCATGAAGTCATTTCATATATCTGCTGTCACACCTACTATAGTTATAGCGATGTTAGGTTTAATAACAATACTTATTCTGGGTATAGTTATTATTATCCTTAAGCCTGTGAATTTTGAAGCATCAATACTTTCATTTTTATATTATTTAGTAATTATAGCCATTTTTATCAGTGTGACTTCGATAATGTTGGGCTTACTGAATTATGCAATTAAACATGTAAAACTGATATTTATTATAGTAAGTGCTATCAGTTTCTTTATGGTTCCAATTACATACATCCCTAAGACAAATTTAAATGTGATTAATCATATTATGATGTTAAATCCTCTGTATTATTTCGTAAATGGTAGTTCGCAAGCAATAGTATTTGGTACAGTCAGTATGAGCAATTTACCTTATCATTTATATATTATTATTTTAATTGGAATCATGTGTGTGATTAATTATGCGCTTGTGCGTCACATAGCATTTGATAAATATCAAAGCCAATCTAACCAAAAGAGTTATTCAAAAGAGAAAAAGAATAAAGAAAAGGAACGTTGAAACGTAAATTTAGATAAATAAATAGTTCAATAAAGTGTACGATATTTTATTAAATTAAGAATGCCTCAGACATCAATTAAAGTCTGAGGCATTCTTAATTTATAGGCAGTCGATGGCTAAATTGAAATTCTTTCATATCAAGTTTTCTTCAATATTAGCATCGTAGTTAATACGAATTTTGTAACACTCAAATATATTATGAAAATAATTTACGTTGTAATTTATCTTCGCTAAATACCCACCCAATATAAGAGTGATCAATTTCATTTTCATGTGTTAAATGTGCAATAGCTACAAAAGAATAACGACCTTTATTTAAGTATCTTAAATCCATAAGTCGAATTTCCGTTGTGCCATCATCTAATGGCGTAGTTTGCCAACGATAAATTGAAGAAAAGTTTAAAAATGTATAAATATCTTTATTACCTTTAACTTTCCATAATATCGAATCAGGAGTCATAGACTGGCGTTTAACTTTATCAGTGAAAACTACATTTTTCCATTTGGAAACACCGACATAATCATGCTTATCTGTTTGTATTGCGACCCGCCATACATGAAATTTCATTGTTGGAGCTACGAATACTTTTACTGGTGTATGCGATTGCTCAATTTTTTGAAGTGCTTGTTTTCTAATTGCTGCTTGCATCTTAAATCTTACAATATAATAGCCTATGAGAATTAATATGATTGGAAAGAAAACAATATATGGATGAATACCTAATATCCACAATAAGACACCGATACTTAAAATAATAAATATTATCGGATCAAAGGTATTAATCACGCTTAATTGAATCCATTTGTTAGTTATGGGACGCAATGCTTGAGTACCATAAGAATTAAAAATATCTACAAAGACATGTAAAAACACTGCTAGTTGTGCCCACAACCATACATGTAAGGGGTTCGTGTGACTAAATATTACAAATATAAAAAATGTAATTAATATAGGCCATAATATTGTAAAAGGTAATGAATGTGTAATTCCTCTGTGATGTGAAATATATGTCGCATTATCCTTTAGTTTCAGTACGGTGTCACCGTCTGGTATTAAAGAACCTGCGATTAAAGTCGTCGCAGTAGCAGCAAATGATCCTGCCATAACTGGATCTTGCGTTGCTAAAGCTGTAAGACCCACACCCATAACGATATGTGTGGCTGTGTCCATAATTGCTCACTCTTTTCTTCTTTGTTTAATATATATTATAATCTAAAAGTTGAAATAACAAAATTAACTTACTTTAAATAAACATATACTAAGTAATGTAATATAGAGTCATGTTAAAGTTAACATAAGAATGCTTTTAATAATACATTCTTATGAAACTAATAGAGAGGGAAGGTTTTATGTATCTAGAAAATTCTTTTAAAAAAGATATTGAAGATTGGTTTCATAAAAATCAAAGAGATATGCCTTGGAGAGAAACGACTAATCCTTATTATATTTGGCTAAGTGAAGTGATGTTACAACAGACGCAAGTAAACACTGTTATAGATTACTACTATAGATTTATACATAGGTTCCCTACAATTCAGTCGTTGAGCGAAGCTAGTGAAGATGAAGTGTTGAAGTATTGGGAAGGTTTAGGCTATTATAGCAGAGCGCGTAATTTCCATACTGCCGTAAAAGAAGTTAATAATAATTATGATGGTGAGGTACCATACGATCCTGAAACATTTAAAAAGTTAAAAGGTGTGGGTCCATATACTCAGGCGGCGGTCATGAGTATAGCTTTCAACCATCCTTTAGCAACTGTCGATGGTAATGTTTTTAGAGTATGGTCACGATTAAACAATGACTATCGTGATATAAAGTTACAGTCTACTCGAAAAGCATTCGAACAAGAATTACACCCATATGTGTTGAAGGATGCGGGAACATTTAATCAAGCGATGATGGAGCTAGGGGCGTTAGTATGTACTCCAAAATCACCATTGTGTTTGTTTTGTCCTATTCAAGAACACTGTGAGGCATTTCATATGGGGACTGCACAAGAATTACCAGTGAAAACTAAAAGTTTAAATAAAAAAAACGTTGAGCAAAAAGTTTTTCTGATTCGTAATGATAATGGTCAATATTTACTTGAAAAGCGTAAAGAAAAACTTCTTAACGGTATGTGGCAATTTCCAATGAGAGAACAAACAAATGCAAACGATGTGATATCTGATGATTTAGGAAAAAGAATCGAAACAATTAACGAACCAGTATTTAAATTAAAACATCAATTTACCCATCTTACATGGGATATTGAAGTATACAATGTTACAGCACCTCTTAATATACAGGAGAATGATTTACCTCAACAAATGACGTGGTTTAATTTAGATGATAGGGATCAGTATACATTTCCCGTACCAATGGATAAAATATATAAGTTTATTGAAGGTTAATTTATAAACATCAATCTCATATGCCACTTATAAATGATAGGTTAATCAAGCATATTAAAATATGATATAATCTAAATGGTTAAATACGATAAAGGTGGTGTGGAGTATGGTAAAGGAATCCATACCTAAAGAAGGAGAAAATATTAAGATTCAAAGTTATAAACATGATGGTAATATTCATCGTGTCTGGTCAGAAACCACAATTTTAAAGGGAACAGAACATGTGATTATTGGTGGTAATGATCACACTTTAGTAACTGAAAGTGACGGGCGTACATGGATTACTCGAGAACCAGCAATTGTATACTTTCATTCTGAATATTGGTTTAATGTTATTTGTATGTTTAGAGAAGATGGTATTTATTATTATTGTAATTTATCTTCGCCTTTTGCATGTGACGAAGAAGCTTTAAAATATATTGACTATGATTTAGATATCAAAGTTTATCCGAACGGAAAATATCATTTACTTGATGAAGATGAGTACGAGCAACATATGAACCAAATGAATTACCCTCATGATATCGATATTATTTTAAGAAGAAATGTTGATATTTTACAACAATGGATAGAACAAAAAAAGGGACCTTTTGCTCCTGACTTTATAAAAGTATGGAAAGAACGTTATAAAAAAATTAGAGATTATTAAGCAAAATAGATGTAAATAAGATTAAAATAATTTATATTGTAAAAGTAATCTATAAAAATTCATAAATGAAGTGTAACAACAATGATAATTTGTTAGTTCATCTTTCTAACTTAATATCTGATAGAGTGTCTTCGTGTATTAGAGGTTGAGACATTAACATTTGTATCTTTTATTTTTAAAGTGTATACAAATGCAATGTGCCAACCTCTCTTCATTTTCAAATTATTAGGAGGGAAGGCGCATGATAAAACGATATTTAAAGTTTGTAAAACCTTATAGATATCGTATTATTGCAACAATTATAGTAGGAATTATTAAATTCGGTATTCCCATGCTCATACCTTTATTGATTAAATATGCTATAGATGGCGTGATTAATAATCATTCGCTTACAAATCAAGAAAAATTTAGTCACCTTGGTGTAGCAATAGGAATTGCATTATTTATATTCTTAATTGTTCGTCCGCCGATTGAGTTTATTAGACAATATTTAGCTCAATGGACAAGTAATAAAATACTATATGATATTCGTAAACAATTGTATAATCATTTGCAAGCACTAAGTGCTCGCTTTTATGCAAATAATCAAGTCGGTCAAGTCATTTCAAGAGTGATTAATGACGTCGAACAAACAAAAGACTTCATTCTTACTGGATTGATGAATATCTGGCTTGACTGTATAACGATTATTATTGCACTTTCTATTATGTTCTTCCTTGATGTAAAATTGACGTTTGCTGCTATTTTTATTTTTCCATTTTATATTTTAACTGTTTATTTTTTCTTTGGAAGATTACGTAAACTTACACGTGTGCGCTCACAAGCTCTAGCAGAAGTACAAGGCTTCTTACATGAGCGGGTTCAAGGAATGTCTGTTATTAAAAGTTTTGCTATTGAAGACAATGAAGCGAAAAATTTTGATAACCATAACAAAAACTTTTTACAACGAGCCTTCCAACATACAAGATGGAACGCGTATTCTTTTGCTGCTATTAATACTGTTACAGATTTAGGTCCAATAATTGTGATTGGCGTGGGTTCATATTTAGCAATTACCGGGTCGATTACTGTCGGAACTCTAGCAGCATTTGTCGGTTATCTAGAACAATTATTTGGACCACTTAGAAGACTAGTATCTTCATTTACTACACTTACACAAAGTTTTGCATCTATGGACAGAGTATTTCAATTAATGGATGAGGATTACGACATCAAAAATGGCATTGGAGCACAGCCAATTAAAATCAGTGAGGGTCAAATTGATTTAAAACATGTGAGTTTCAAATATAATGAAAATGAAAAAGAAGTATTACACGATATTAATTTAACAATTAACAAAGGTGAAACTGTAGCTTTTGTAGGTATGAGTGGTGGTGGAAAATCTACTTTGATTAATCTTATACCAAGATTTTATGATGTGACTCAAGGTGAAATACTTATCGATCATCATAATGTTAAAGAGTTCCTAACTGGTAGTTTGAGGAATCAAATAGGCTTAGTACAACAGGATAATATTCTTTTTTCTGATACTGTTAAGGAGAATATTTTGTTGGGTAGGCCTGATGCGACTGATGATGAAGTCGTAGAAGCTGCAAAAATGGCGAATGCCCATGATTTTATTTCAAACTTACCGAATGGATATGATACTGAAGTAGGGGAACGTGGAGTTAAATTATCAGGTGGACAAAAACAAAGGTTGTCAATTGCACGTATCTTTTTAAATAATCCTCCTGTTTTAATATTAGATGAAGCAACAAGTGCATTGGATTTAGAGAGTGAAGCAATTATTCAAGAAGCACTTGATGTTTTAAGTAAGGATAGAACAACATTAATTGTTGCACATCGTTTATCGACAATTACTCATGCAGATAGGATAGTTGTAATGGAAAATGGACGAATTGTTGAGACTGGCACACACCAACAATTAATTAATAAACGCGGTGCATATGAGCATCTTTATAGTATTCAAAATTTATAAAACATTGAAAATGCCTGAGACTGTTGTTGTCTCAGGCATTTTTGTACTGTTGGCAGTTATTAAAAATAAGAACTATTTTACCTATAGTCAAAACTGCTAGCTAGAAGAATTTCACTGATTAATACAATAAAATTCTGAGTTACCTTTTTATTATAAGTCAAAGTCCTCCTCTGAAATGTCTATATCAGTATCAGAACGGTGATAGGTAAAGAAACTTAAACGGATGCGATCTAAGTGTTCAAGTTGATATCTGTATTCTTCAATTTCAGCAATAATTTGCATCATATTACTATAAGAATATTGCGTCTGATGTGGGTTTTTAATTAATTCTTGCTGAAAAGCATCCATCAAGTTTTTCTTCTGAGGATTGTCAACTTCATAATCTAGTTGAGTGACATCATATCTAGCTTTTTTTGATAAACTCTTAAATATTTGTTCATGTAAAGTAACTAATGAATCAAGTTCTAATTTGATTTGTAAAAGTAATTGATTATTTAGTTGATATAAATCATTTTGATATCGTGACATTCGTTTTAGCACTTCATATGCTTGTCTAGTCGTTCTAACTACTTCTCTAAATAGTATTTTTTTTCTATTTTGTTGATAAATATGTTTTTTTGTTAATGGTCTTTCTTCATTGTAATAGTCGAAAATCTTTTCTAATTTATTGATGCGTGAGTTTAGTTGATCACCATCCTGTTTAATATTATGAAATTCTGATGTGTCATTGAGTACAAGTTTAAACCACACAAATATATCAGAAGAAATATTCATTGAATTATAATAAATTTTTGTTTCAAACTTAGGAGGTAAAAAAATTAGATTGACAATAGAAGAACTCAATACACCAATCATCACTAGTACAAATCTAAAAAATGCAACAACATAGAAAGAACCAGTATGTTGCCCCATAATTATAAGAGCAGTTACGCTTGCAAGTGTTGCTACATGAGCTAGATTAAATTGGAACAAAATTGCAATGAGTAAAATAACGGTAACACCCATGATAATGAAATTATTACTGAATATCGTTACCATTGTTACTGCAAGTAGTGCACCAATCACATTACCAATAGCTTGTTCAGAAACAGTTTTGATTGAGCGATAAACACTCGGTTGCATGGCAACTACTGCACTGACACCCGCTAACGTTTTTAGACCAATATTATCAGGAAGTAAAGAAGCGATAGACATAGCTAAGATAATGGCTATACCAGTTTTGAAAATCCGAGCTCCAAGTCTCAAATTAAATGCTCCTTTTAATTATTTTGAGTAAAAATAATACTCTTATTCATTATTGTTATACACCCCTGAACTTAAATAATCAAGTTTATCTATATGCAATTTGGTTTTTAGATGCAAAAAGTTAAGAAATTAAGCCAATAGTTTTATTTTGTACTTTAAAAACTATTAAATTTTATGAACTATCATAAATTTTGCTCAGGAAAAGTGAAAACGTAAATTTCAATTAAATTTTCAACAGTTAATCCATAATTGAACATAAAAAGAACTTGAACACATACTTAAAGTGTCAAGTTCTCATACTGTAGGTTATTTCATTTTACTAAATGCATAATCAGCTGCTTCTAGTGTGCGATCGATATCTTCTTCAGTATGTTCTGTAGTTAAGAACCATGCTTCAAATTTAGAAGGTGCGAGATTAATGCCTTGGTTCAACATTAATTTAAAGAATTGAGCGAATGCATCTCCATCAGAGTTTTCAACTTGTTCATAATGCGTAACTTTTTCATTTGTGAAATACAATGTCAGTGAGCCATAGATTCTATTTATTGTTGCTGTAATTTGATGCTTATCTATTAATTTTTGTAACCCTTCTTCAAGACGACGTCCTAATTGATTAAGTTTATCATAAACACCTTCTTGTTCAAGTACCTCTAATAAAGCAATACCTGCTCTCATTGATAACGGGTTACCGGCCATTGTTCCCGCTTGATAGGCTGGACCTAGTGGTGCAACGTGCTCCATAATATCTTGTCGACCACCATAGCCTCCAATTGGTAAACCACCGCCAACAATCTTACCAAAAGCTGTGAGATCTGGTTTAACATTTAACAAATCTTGAGCTGCACCATAATGGAAACGAAAAGCAGTGATAACTTCATCATAGATAACTAATGTTCCATTGTCATGAGAAATTTTATTTACTTCTTCTAAGAAGCCTGGTTGTGGCATAACCATCCCAAAATTACCCACAATCGGCTCTACTAATACTGCTGCAATATCGTCTTTCCAATAATCAATAGCTTCTCTATATGATTCTATATCATTAAACGGTACTGTAATAACCTCTTGTGCAACACTTTGGGGGACACCAGCAGAATCCGGAGAACCAAGTTGAGAAGGTCCACTTCCAGCTGCCACTAAAACTAAATCAGAATGACCATGATAAGAACCTGCAAACTTAATAATTTTGTTTCTTTTAGTATAAGCACGAGCAACTCTAATTGTTGTCATAACTGCTTCAGTACCAGAGTTTACGAAACGGATCTTTTCTAAAGAAGGAACTGCTTCTCTAAGTTTTTTTGAGAATTTTATTTCTAATTCAGTAGGTGTACCATAAAGTACACCTTTTGCTGCTTGATCTTGGATAGCTTCGGTGATATGTGGATGTGCATGACCAGTTATTATTGGTCCATAAGCTTGTAGATAGTCGATATATTTATTACCATCTACATCATATAGGTAAGCACCATGACCTTCTTTCATTACTACTGGTGCCCCACCACCTACTGCTTTATATGACCGTGAAGGTGAATTCACACCTCCTAAAATATATTCATTAGAAAGTTGCTGAAGACGTTCGCTTTCAGTAAATTTCATATCTATCAACCTCTTTTTATTTAATATTTTCAATTAATATCGTATCATAAAATCAACACAATTAAGAAATAGGTGAGTATATGATTAGTAAAGGTGAACAATTTCCTTCTTTTTCTTTAGAAAATCAAGATGGTAATTTTATTTCAAATGAAACAATTAAAGGTCGTAAAACAATTCTTTATTTTTATCCAAGAGATAATACACCAACGTGTACTACTGAAGCTTGTGAATTTAGAGATCACATTGAAGATTTTAATCAACTTGATGTAGATATATATGGAATAAGTGCAGACTCTAAAAAGAAACATCAAAATTTTATAAAAAAACATCAATTGAATTTTGACTTACTTGTAGATAAAGATTATCTACTTGCTAATAAAGTAGGGGTTTACCAATTGAAAAAATCATTTGGCAAGGAGAATATGGGGATTGTAAGAACAACATTTATTCTCGATGAAAATGGTAACATTATTGATGTGATTGAAAATGTAAAGGTAAAAACGCAAATTGAAACAATAAAAAATATTCTGGAGGGTTAATTTTGAAAATTGTTAGCTTAAATAGATTAAATGAAATAGAAAACGAATTAAGAAAACAATTTCCAAACGAAGAATTTAAATTTTATGACAAAGCTATAAATATCCCAATCAATGATAGAAAAACTATGGACATTTTAATAGGTTATGATGGCAAAATAGATCGTCACTTTATCGAACATTGTATCAACCTTAAATGGATTGCATGGTTTGCAACAGGTGTAAATAATTTACCGTTAAATTATATTAAAGAGCGAGATATCATTCTAACAAATGGTAAAGGTATACAAGCTAAACAAGTTTCTGAATATATAATGACATTCATTTTGGATGATTATAAAAAAATGAAAACTTCCTATAGAAATCAAATTGAAAAAAATTATGACTCCAGAATTACTGGTAAAAGATTAAACGAAGAGACTTTATTGTTATTGGGAACAGGTGCGATTGCACAAAGGGCTGCTTATTTAGCCAAAGCTTTTGGAATGAAAGTGATAGGGGTTAGTAAGTCAGGAAAAAATGTTGAACAATTTGATGAAGTATATACAATTGAAGAGTTAGATAATGTTATTGAAAAGGCGAATATTATTGTTAATGCATTACCTGAAACTGAAGAAACAATTCACTTATTAAAAAGAAAACATTTCATACAAATCAACAATAATGTTTTATTTATAAATGTAGGAAGGGGAACAATTGTTGATGAGGAAATGCTCATCAATGTACTCAAGGATCGATTAATCAGACATGCTTATTTGGATGTTTTTGAAAAAGAACCACTTAGTAAGGATAATCCTTTATATGATTTAGACAATGTGACTATAACTGCTCATATTACAGGTAATGATTCTAATAATAATAGAGAAGCTACGGATATTTTCAAAAAGAATCTTGAGCATTTTCTCAATAATTATGATGTAATTGAGAATAAAGTAGACTTAGATTATGGTTACTAATTGAAAATAGCAAGTATTTATTGACATTTATTTATAGCAACAGTTATATTAATATTAAGTAATAATAATTATTATTTAGAAAGATGGTGAAAAAAGTGAGTGCGGAACTTGAATCTATTGATCATGAACTTGAAGAGTCCATTGCGTCATTAAGACAAGCGGGCGTTCGTATTACACCCCAAAGACAAGCAATTATGCGCTATCTTATATCTTCACATTCACATCCAACAGCAGATGAAATATATCAAGCACTTTCACCTAAATTTCCTAATATAAGTGTTGCTACTATCTATAATAATCTAAGAGTATTTAAAGATATTGGTATAGTCAAAGAGTTAACATATGGTGATTCATCTAGTAGGTTTGATTTTAATACACATAATCACTACCACATTATATGTGAAAAATGTGGTAAAATCGTTGACTTCCATTATCCACAATTGGATGAAGTAGAGCAATTAGCTCAACATGTAACAGATTTTGATGTTACTCATCATCGGATGGAAATATATGGAGTATGTAAAGATTGCAAAGAAGAAGAAAATTGATGAAAGTAAGTTCATAGAAGCAAAATAAAAATTTAGTCATTATTGATACTTTTGTGAAGTTTTATTGAGATAAAATAATGATGAAATAGTATGACTGTTTAGCAATTTCATATAATTAATCGTATATAAGTAGTAGGGGCTGTAATAATTTGTACAGCCTCTTTTTTTTACATAAGACTTCGTATTGCATATGTACAAAACGAAAGTATTTACACTATATAATTATAATGTACTATATGTAGATATATATTCACTCATTAAGTAAATTTTAACTTAAAAAATCAACAATAAATATTGACGTTACGTTTATATCTTGATACTATATAAAAGTCGTCAAAAGCAGTTTAATTAATTGAAAAGAAAAAGTTAAGAACTTTAAAATTTAGTTAACAAAGTGTAATTTTGACTATTGAAATTAAAATCAATACATTATAAAATGTTATTTGTTGAATTAATTAAGAATCGACAAGGAATAAAATATAAATTAATTCTTGACTTAATAAATTCTATTTGTTACAATAGTGTATTGTAAGTGTTAAA